>CAIVTL010000001.1 GCA_903908785.1 Caldifarciminota bacterium
CTAGAAGTCCGGCCGGAAACCGGGGGTCTGGGGCACGCGACCCCGAGCAAACGCGGTGCGGCCGAAGCATTGTCGCCGTTTCACCTCGCCGATGAGATTCGGCACGAGAAGCAGGAGAAAAGTCAGTTGTAGCAGCAGACTCAAGGAAGAAGCCCCGGTACCAGGCGAAGCCCCAGTCGTTGACTCCCAGGCAGCCACCAGTACCAGATTCGCCACCGCCGCCGCCAGCAGTAACTGCCACTTGGTCTTTGCCCGCCCGAAGTACCGCGCCTGACGTATCCCCAGTTGCACCAGCCGCGCCAGCCGGTGCTCCACTATCTGCCGCAGCTTGGTGTCTTCCCGAAATGCCGCCGTCTTCTGATAGGCCCTTGCCTCCTGCAGCAACCCCTCTTCAGGATGCAGCGTTACACTCCGCCCTTTGCCCAGTTTGCTGCTCACACATTGCCGATAATGAACGCAGCCACGACACTGCTCCGCCGCAAACTCAAACTGCTTCACCGCCACACGCTCGCCCCGCGTTCCAGTACGTACTCTCTTTAGTTTCCACTTCCTCGTCGTTTGCCCGGCCGGGCAGGTAACCGCACCCTGCTCCAGATCAATCTTGAAGTCACCCTTGGCAAAGTAGCCCGGCCGACCGCCGCGCGGCACCTTCACCACCAGTTCACAACCTTGCTCTTTGAACGCCCGCCGCGTCGCACCATCGCCATAGGCGCAATCGCCAATCACCTTCGCTACCTCACAGCCCGTGTTCCGGCGCGTCTCTTCTACCAGTGTCAGCGCATCGGTGCTATCAGGAGCGTTACCCGCCAACACGCCTGCCGCCGTTATCACCCCACTCGCCGTATCTACCGCTATCGTCCCCTTGTGCCCGGTAAACTTTCGGCTCGCACTCTTCCGCCCATGCCGCATCTGGGGGTCGGTAACCGATGGAACCCGATCCTTCGCCACGCCGTCTTTCAGTGCCGTCTGGCCTTCAGTATTCCGCTCAACGTCCTGGGCCAACAACTGCTGGAGTAACCCCGCCGCCTCATCAATCCGCACCGACTCCGCGCTATCCGGCTGACACTCGGCCCGGACCCGCTCGGCCGCTTTTAGCAGCCGCTCCGCGTCCACCACAATCCCGTCCAGAAACGCCTGCCGCGCCGCCGCGTTATCCCAGTCTATCTCCGCCTCACCCTTGATGCTTGTACCATAGTAACGGGAAAGATCATGCTCCCGCGCCCAGACCTCAGGTGCCTGACCGGATAATCCGGCCAGCGCCCGCACCAACTGCCGGATGCCGTCCGCCAACAGGTTGTACGTATCCTTCACCGCGCCCCGGCCGAAGATCGGCGTCGTATCCAATGCCACCTTCAGCTTCCGGCTCGCGAGCAGCCCCGACCCCTTGGCCGCATCTATCGACCGCTGGAAGATCGCCTGCTCCACCTTATGCAATACCAACCGGGCCCGGAAGGACTGCAACGTGCTCTTCACAAACGGCGCATCGTCTATCCCGATGCCCAACGCCACCTTCCAGCGAATGTCGAACCGCGCCCGATCGGCCGCCTCTTCGTCGCTCACCCGGTCGTGGCTCTGTAATAGCAGCGCCTTGGCCAGGATGCTTGGCGGCACGCTCGTCCGACCATTGTTCTGGGTGTAAAGCGAGACAAAGTCATCGTCCCGAAACAGCTCCGGCCGGTACTGGGCCAGAAAGCCGTAGAACGTGTCCTCGCCCACGAACTTCAAGTACTGGTTGTCACAGGTGTACAGGTTACGCTGCGGGTCAACGTGTCCGACCAAGACGCCTCCTCTCGGGAAACCTCGGGCTGTCTACCGGCTGCTCAGCGATGACCCAAGACTAACATAGAACAGGACGCTTGTCAAGACTTTTCGGCCGGACTCCTAGGGGTCTAGTGACCAAGTGAACGAACCTGCCCCGATTTCCGAAAAGGGCCGAATCTGAAAGGAGGGTCTATGACAGACCCAACCAAGCGAATCGCGCGCTGGAACGCGAAGTACGATACCACGCGCATCAAGGCGACACTGGATGAGCTGCGGCCAGCCATGCTGGCCGCTGTCACCGCGGTGTTCCCGCTGATCACGGCCATGGAGCTCCAGGTGAAGCAGACCTGCGATGCGTCGGGAGTGCCGACCATCCAGTACCCGTTCTACCTGAACTTCGGCCGGGAGATCTGGGCGCTTACCCGCAAGGAAGTGTCCGGTGAGTCGCTCGCGCAGGAAGTCGCGGTCCTGTCCGCGAAGTGGACCGCACGCGGCCTCACCCAGGCCGTACTGCAGGCCATCCGTACCGATGTCTTCAACGTCGGCGCGCCGATAGCGCCGTGAGGACAGCTCACAGCTGACAGCTAACAGCTAGCAGCTTACGGCTGACGGACGGAGACCAAGCGCGGTCGGCGGGGAGGCTGCCAAACCACCGGCCGCGAGATGGAAGACCGAAGAACGAAGACTGAAGACCGGGGACGGAAGACGGAGGACTGAAGAACGAGAAACGAAGAACGAAGACCGAGGACCACAACTCGTAACCCGCAACGCGGAACTCGGAACTCGTCTCTCGTAACTCGTAACGCGTAACTTGCGAAAGGAGGTGATGAACATGCTGTACTTAGTTCGAGCGCTTGTGTTTCTACTCGAGACGGCCGTGGCCGCGTCCGGCGTGACCGTGACGCTTGGCGCGGCGGCGCAGCCGCCGACCGACGGTACGCTGCTCGGCTCGGTGCCGGCGCTGGTGCTGCCGGTGCGGACCGTGAAGCTGACGCGAGGCACCGGGCCTTCGCTGCACACGTTCTGGACCGGCTACTGGACCCTGACGCCGTAGCGGGCAGAGAGGCCGCGCCCCCCGGCGCGGCCTTCGGCCGCCTGGGGGGGAAACTCCAAATACCAAGGCCCAAGCAAGCACCAAGCACCAAATCCCAAATCACAAACAAGTACCAATGTCTCAATGACCCGAACCGCTTGTGTCTTGGTGTCTTTGTGGTAAGACTCCGCGTCCGGCCCGGTCAATCTGCGTAATCTGCGGTTGTCCTGTTCGTACCGAACTGAAGGGCATTCTGTACTACAAGGCCGCAACATCATCGTTTTCGCAACGATGTTTCTCTCCGCCGCCTCTGTCCCGAGGCCATCGGGGTCCTGAAGACCGTCGTCAAGTGCCACCCCC
>CAIVTL010000002.1 GCA_903908785.1 Caldifarciminota bacterium
CGGCCCACGACCGGGGCACCGGTGGTCTACGTCGGTCGGGACAGACTTCACCAAGAGAAGGACCTCGACTGCCCGGCTCGCTCCGGCCTGCTCTGGATCTGGACGCTCTTCTTCAAGTCGGCAGACCAGGAAGCAGCGGAGCTCGACGTTCCATTGGACCTCGGCTATCCGGTGCAGGTGCAGCGCCTGTCCGGAAGGTTCATGGCCGACGCCGGAGGGAATCGGCTTTCCCTGTCATTGAATCACCGCGAGGTCGCCTCGTACGAGTTTGAGCAGTGCCCGCCGTCGAGTCCGTTCGACTTCTCGGTTGACACGGTCCTGCCGGCGAACTTCGGCCGCAACGTGCTGACGTTTGAGTTGCGCGGCGACGGCCAGAAGAATCTCTACCTTGACTACCTTGAGATTGACTATCTGCGCCGGCTCTCCCTATACTCAGGTCAGCTTCACTTCCTGCAGGACGACACCGGCAGGTTCCGGTTCTGTATCAAGGACGCGCGCGAGCGGCCGGTCGTGCTCGACGTGACCGACCCGTATGCGCCGAGAATGAGCGACAGCGTCGAATGGGTGGGGGACAGCGCCCGGTTCTGCCGGCGCCTCACCCGGTCGGCCGAGTTCGCCGTTGCCGGGGTGAGCCGGTTTCTCAGGCCGGCAAGCATGGTGCTCCGCCAACCCGGTCGCCTGTGCAGCCCGGGGCGTCAGGCAGATTACTGGGTCGTGGCCCCAAGGGAGTTTCTGGACCCGGCGCAGCAGATGGCCCGATATCGTACCGGGCGGGTCGCGGGAATCAGTCATGCCGTCGCGCAGGCGGCAGCTCTCGATGACATCTACGATGACTATGGGTTCGGTATCGAGGAGCCGGGTGCGATTAAGCGCTTCTTCGCGGACAAACACCCGGCCTACGGTTTGCTTGCCGGCGACGCAACCTGCGACTACAGAGGGATCCTGGGCAAACGGGCGCCGGGAGTACCCACCTACGAATACGGGTTCGGCTTGAATGCGGACGCTTATGACCGGAGCGCGCTGGCGTTCGACGCGTGGTACGCCGACTTCGATGGCGAAGGCGGCAGCCCGGACATGGCACTCGGCAGGGTGACGTGTCGAAGCGCGGCCGAGTTGCGGCAGTTTGTGGACAAGGTGGTTGCCTACGAAACGCAGCCGGCCGGGTTGTGGAACAAGCGGTACCTGTTGCTGGCGGATGACGAGTTCTTCGGCGAGGCCGACCCGAACAACCCCAAGCGCTGGGACCCGATCGGGTTCGGCCACATCGCCTACTGCGAGGCGATGAGCCTGATTCCCGACAACCTGCTCGATTTGGTCAAGGTCTATCTCACCGAGTGGCCCTATGCGGGCATCAAGAACAAGCCCGGCGCCCACGCCGAGTTCATGCGCCAGATGAACCTGGGCGGGATCGTGCTGGTATTCTTCGGGCACGGGGCCGGGTTCGACCTGACCCACGAGAGCGTGCTGAACATCTCCCAGGTTCCCCAGATACACAACGGCCACCGTAGCCCGTTCTGCTTCTTTGCCAGTTGCTCGGTGGGCCGGTTTGACGACACGCAGTTCGAGTGCATCTCCGAGGAGCTGGTCCGGCAGCCCAGCGGCGCGATTGCCTCGGTCGGCGCGACCAAGGCCACGACCGCGGGCTCGAACGCGGTGTTCGCCCGTAACCTGCTGACCCCGCTGTTCGGCCAGCCGGACTCGACCATCGGCCGCAGCTTCTTCCAGGCATGGCCGACCGACAAAATCTACCACCTGTTCGGCGACCCGGCTATCGTGTTGCGTCTGCCTCGGGCTTCGACCCAGGAACTGGTCGTATTCCCGGACACGCTCAAACCTGGGGCGACATTCGGAGTCAGGGGCCTGATTGAGGTGGCCAAGGCCAAGTTCGCGTGGCTGCTCCAGGGGCCGGTGCGGATTCGCACCTATCACTCTTTCCGCGGTGAAACGAACTACAAGTTGCCCGGGCTGGAACTGGCGCGAGGGACCGGCGACGTGACCGAGGGGATGCTTGCGTGTCAGGGCACGTTCCCGCTGGGCGTCCCGCTCGACACGGTATTCGTCCCCAATGGACACTACGCGCCGGTCGTGCGATCGTGCCGGGTGAGCGCCTCGGCCTGGGGCGATTCCGGCGACCTGGGCGTGCTGCGGGACACGATAGCGTACTCGCGCACCTCGGCGGCGCGGGCCGATACAACCGGGCCCGCCGTGAGTCTCTACCGGAACGGCCAGCGTCTTGAGAACGGCGCGACCGTGCCGGCTGATTTCGAGCTGGAAGGCGTGGCGAGCGACGCGTCCGGAATCATGATTGCGCCGGTCGCGGGCGCGATGCCGTGGTTCTATCTCAACGACCGCACCTATGCCACTGACCTCACTGACCTGCTGGTGTTCGA
>CAIVTL010000003.1 GCA_903908785.1 Caldifarciminota bacterium
CAGAATCTCGCGAAACTCAATGCCCTGTTGGAGGAGGACCTGGATGCGCCGTTGGTGCCATTGGGGCCGCGTGGAGAGAACTTTATCCAAACGTACCAGACGCGGTGGGGTGTGCTTCAATTTCATCTAGGTCTTCCCGGCGTGCGGGACTTCGATGAGGCGGAAGCACGGGCTGTGGTTCACCTCAATGAGAACGGAACACCGGTGAGGTGCTTGTGCGGATTGGACCTCTTGGCAGCGAAGACGGCAGCCAACCGCCCTCAGGATCAGGCCGACATCGACTTCCTAATGGAACTTCAACGGTTGGGGAAGCTGCTTTGACGCTCTACGATCTAATCCCCCGGGAGGAACACCCCGGCAACGACCTGTTGCTGGGACGCTTCCTCGAATACACCGAAGGCAAGCGCCTCCGGCTTTATGCCGCGCAGGAATCGGCCATCCTCGAGGTGTTCGAGGACAAGAACGTCATCCTCAACACGCCTACCGGTTCGGGCAAGTCGCTCGTTGCCGCGGCGGTGCATTTCAAGGCGGTCGCGCAGGGCAAACGTTCCATCTATACCTGCCCGATCAAGGCCCTGGTCAATGAGAAGTGGCTCGGCCTGTGCCGCGAGTTCGGCCCGGACAACGTCGGTCTGAGCACCGGCGATGCCTCGGTCAACCGCGATGCGCCGATCCTGTGTTGCACGGCCGAGATCCTCGCCAACATAGCGCTTCGCGAAGGGTCGCAGGCTAACGTGCAGGAGGTCATCATGGACGAGTTCCATTACTACGCCGACCGCGAGCGCGGCGGGGCCTGGCAGGTGCCGCTGCTGACGCTGCCGCAGGCGCGGTTCCTGTTGATGTCCGCCACGCTGGGCGATACGACCTTCTTCGAGGAGGAACTGACCCGGCTTAACGGGCGTCCGACCATCACCGTTGCGTCCAAGGAGCGGCCGGTGCCGCTGGAGCACGCCTACTCCGAGTTGCCGCTGGCTACCACGCTCGAAACTCTCGTGGCCCAAGGCAAGGCTCCCGTCTATGTCGTCCATTTCACGCAACTGGAGGCGGCCCAGAGCGCGCAGGATTTCACCAGCATCAACGTCTGCACGCGCGAGGAGAAGAACGCCATTGCCGGCGTGCTCGAAGGTTTCAAGTTCACCAGCCCCTATGGGCCGGACATCAGGAAGTGGCTCAAGCACGGTATCGGTCTGCACCACGCGGGGCTGCTGCCGAAGTACCGAGTGCTGGTCGAGCAACTGGCGCAGAAGGGCCTGCTCAAAGTCATCTGCGGAACGGACACCCTCGGCGTCGGCATCAACGTCCCCATTCGCACCGTGCTCTTCTCGCGCCTGTGCAAGTATGATGGCGAGAAGACCGGCATCCTGAGCGCGCGGGATTTCCACCAGATCGGCGGGCGCGCCGGGCGCAAGGGCTTCGACGACCGCGGGCTGGTGGTGGCCCAGGCCCCGGAGCACGTCATCGAAAACCTCCGGCTGGCGGCCAAGGCCGGCGGCAGGAAGGTCCAGAAGAAGCAGCCTCCGCAGAAG
>CAIVTL010000004.1 GCA_903908785.1 Caldifarciminota bacterium
CCTCCGGCGCCAAGGCCCGACGACGCTAAGAGCGTTGGTGTCGCTACTGCGCGAGGATGACCTGACTTTCGACACCTTTGTGGAGACTGTAGCATCGTTCCAGAGTATTTCTAGCCTGCTTCGCGTCGGAGTTGGTGAAGTGAGACTATGGTCTGGCAGCGGGTTGGGGCTTGGAGTTCGCGTTGCATGTCCAAAGCAATGCGTCGGCTGATAGCCTGCTGGGTGCGGACGCGGTAGACGGTCTTCTGCATCTTTCGGTGACGACGGTTGCCTCGCTCAACGGCGTTGGAAGTGGCTGGGAGCATGGCGTTGTTCAAGAACGTGAGGGCCTTCTGTAGATTGGGTGAGAACAGTTTGGCCAGGGTTCGGCGGAGGTCTTTGAAGCGAGCGACCCGTTGCCGCAGGCGAGCGAGTTTGGCCAGGGCGGTGGTGGTGCAACAGCGGCGGTCAAAGAGGCGGTAGACCTCGTCCATCAATTGCCGGATGGTTCGCAGGTGAGGCGGGCCCCGAGTGATCCGTAGCAATGTTTTGCGTTCGGGGTGGGTGAGGTGGTGTTGGACAAACAGGAAGCGATTCTGGAACAGGTCGGTAATCTTGCGTTCGATTCGTTTCTTTCGGTTGGCTTGTTTGCGGTCGGCTTTGGCCGGCCGGCCTTTGGCAAACTTTGGCCGGGAGGCTTTCAGTTTCCGGCGAACCTTGGTGACCGCCTTGAGGATGGCCTTGGTGATCTCGGCGATGACGTGAAACTCACAGACCTGGTGGCGAACCTGGCCGAACACCGCGGGGATTGGCCCCGGATATAGCGGCGAGCCGTCGGTGGTGATGCCCTCCAACCGCAGGCCACGGGCGGTCAGGGCGTCGGCGAACCGCTGGAAGAAGCGGGTGATGTCTTCGGCGGTCGGGTCGTGGTCGAGGACTTCATAGACCAGCCGGTTGAACCGATGGTTGTCTACGATCGACAGGACGCAGTACGGGCCGTCATAGAGTTCGTCCGCGGCGATGTAACCGGAGAAGTCGGCCAGGGCGGCGTCGAGGTAGTCAGCGGTGACGAACTGTTCCGCTTTTTTTCCCCCCCGCCTCCACCCAGTTCTGGATGGTGGCGAAGGGAACGAAGACACGGTGGTCGCGCCATAGGTGCCAACTGGCGGTTCGATACGGCAAGCCGTCTTCGACCACCAAGCGGACGGCGGGGTGCATCACCCGGAGCGTGTAATGGGCGTTGGGCAAGGCCAAGTCCAACAGGTCGGCGGTGAAATAGCAGTTACAGGCGGGACAACGATGTTCCGAGTAGGTCACCTCCAGCGTTCGCGGCCGACCGGACAGCGGATCGCCCAGGTCGTGCAACATCCGATGACTGGTTCGCAGTCGGTAGGCCCGGTGTCCGCAGCGTGGGCAGGGCCGCCGGCGGTAATTACGCGACCGCTTGAGTATCCGCGGCGGGGGAAGGTCTTCGACGCGAGTGATGCCTTCGGTGGGGTCGGCAACGTACTGTCCGGGGCCATCCATGACTTGTGCCTCCGAGAAATACGTTTTCTCAGAGGGAAATATCGGCAAATCCAGCCCTTGGAGTCGAGAAAATAGTCTGGAACAGTGCTACAGTGTCCCTTTGTGCGGTGTTACAGCGCTGCTGATCAGATTCTTACGGACGTGAACGCTCAGGGCGGCATCCGATGGGACGGAGGCGCCGAACTGACGCCGACGGCACAGCGCCACCAGTTCCGGCTGAGTCCGGCGGGGCAGATGGATTTGACGGCCTTTCGGCATCACATCGCCTTGCTCGCCGCACAAGCATACGCCGATATCCTGAGCGAACGTGGCGAAACCGGACTCTTGCCGCCGGGAGCCAAAGGGACTGGGCGATAGGGTATATTAATTGCAGCAACGTCATGGCAGGCCAACGTTCCCACGGCTCAAACGTGGAAATCCGGGACAGTCAACAATTGTTTCCTCCCTCGCCAGCCCATCGGTCGACCAACCGGCCGGAACCGCTGGCGCATGGGCTGTGCAATACTGCGAATC
>CAIVTL010000005.1 GCA_903908785.1 Caldifarciminota bacterium
CGTCCTTCATCACGCAGATGCGGTCGCCCATCGTCATGGCCTCGACCTGGTCGTGCGTCACGTAGATCATCGTGGCGCCGAGGCGGGCGTGCAGCTTGGAGATCTCGGTGCGCATCGAAACGCGCATCTTGGCGTCGAGGTTGGAGAGCGGCTCGTCGAAGAGGAAGACCTTGGGGTGGCGGACGATGGCGCGGCCAACGGCCACGCGCTGGCGCTGGCCGCCGGACAGGGCCGCAGGCTTGCGCTGGAGCAGTTCGGTGATGCCCAGAATTCGCGCCGCTTCGTCGACCCGCTTGCGGATTTCGTCCTTCGGCACCTTGCGCAGCTTGAGCGCGAATGCCATGTTCTCGTTCACCGACATGTGAGGGTAGAGGGCGTAGTTCTGGAAGACCATGGCGATATCCCGGTCGCGCGGCTCGACGTTGTTGACCATCCGGTCGCCGATGTAGATTTCGCCTGAGGTCGGCTCTTCGAGCCCGGCCACGAGGCGCAGGGTCGTCGACTTGCCGCACCCGGACGGGCCGACCAGCACGAAGAACTCCTTGTCCGCGACCTCGAATGTGACGTGGTCGACCGCGACAGTGCCTTTGTCGTACAACTTTGTCAGGTCTTTGAAACTTACTTTGCTCATCGGGGCGAGAGGCTATCCGCGGTGACTCACGTGAGAATGACTAATTCCTAATTGCCAATTCCTAATCAACGCGGAAATGACCGACGTCTGAACTGGGCATTCGGCATTGGGATTTGACTGGTCACTGAAAACTGGTCACTGGACACTGCGATTCTCTGGCGGCTGTCGCCAGAGAATCGAGAGGATGCGGATGAGGGTCTCGCGCAGGTCGCGGCGCGGCACGACCGCGTCGAGCGTACCGTGTTTGAGCGAGAACTCCGCGGTCTGGAAGCCTTCGGGCAGCTTCTCGCCGATGGTGCCTTCGATGGTGCGCCGGCCGGCGAACCCGATGAGCGCGCCGGGTTCGGAGATGATGACGTCGCCAAGCATGGCGAACGATGCGGTGACGCCGCCGGTGCACGGGTCGACCGGGATGGCGATGTAGGGGATTCGGTCCTTGCGTAGCAGCCCGAGCTCGGCCGAGGTCTTGGCCATCTGCATCAGGGAGAACGCGCCCTCGTGCATGCGCGCGCCGCCGGAGGTGGCGATAATCAAGAGCGGCTTCCGTTCGCTGCGCGCCAGCCGGATTGCCCGGGCGATTTTCTCGCCTACTACCGACCCCATACTGCCGCCGATGAAACCGAAGTCCATGACGGCAAGCACGACCGGGCAGCCGCCGATAGCGCCCCGGCCATAGACCAGCCCTTCGGTCCGGCCGGTCTTTCCTTGGGCCTCCTTCAGCTTCTTCGGGTAGTCGGGAAACTCCAGCGGGTCGGCCGACGCAAGGTCGGCGTCCAGCTCTTCGAACTTGCCGTCGTCGAGCAGAATCTGGATGTACTTGTCCGGGTTGATGCGGAAATGGTAGCCGCAGCGCGTGCAGATGAAGAAGCTTGACTCGAGGGTTTTGCGATAGAGGATTTCGCCGCAACCGTTGCAGCGGAACCACATACCGTCCGGCGTCTGCGACTGGCCGACCGGTCGGGCAGGCGTGGGCATAGGGCTAGTATAGAAGCGTCCGCCGGAGAGTCAAGAACTCAGGCCGGCCGCGCTGCCCTTGCTTGACAGCGATAAGTCGAAATGTATACTCGAATCCGACCAGCCCTGCCCTTGGGCGGGCGGTTCGGAAAGTCGAGCCTGATAGTCTAAGGAGGTAGCGTGAGATGCATTGCTGTGATGGCGATCCTCGCCGTGCTCGCTTCCGCGGCATTGGCCGATGATACGCTTTGGACCCGGACGTTCAAGGGTGAGAGCGCGGCCATGGACCGTGGCAAGAGCGTGGCGACAATCGGCAACGAGATCTTCGTGACGGGCATGGAGCAGGGCCTGACGGCCAACGTCCTGCTCATCCGGTACAAGGCCAACGGTGACACGGCCTGGGCACGAGCCTACGACCTCGATACTATGGAGGTTGCATCGGACGTGGCGGTGGGCAGCGACACCTCGCCGGTGGTCTGCGCCCAGGTCCAGGGCGCGACGCCGAAGCTGCTGCTGGTGAAGTACAACAAGAATGGCGACACCGCTTGGACGCGGCACCGCGTCGGCATGAATCCAATCAGTGTCGCCGTGGACGACCAGAACGCCGTCTACGTTTGGGGCGGGATGTACGGCACCGCGCAGGACGAGAGCCTCGGGTTGTTCAAGTACGCGTCCGACGGCACGCCGGTGTGGGAAAAGACCCTTGCCTGGGGTAACATGAATCGGTGCGCCGGTCTGGCCGCGACTGCGAGCGGTGTGGTTGCGCTGGCCAACTGCAATGACTCGGTCGGTGGCCATCACTGGATGATAAAATTCAATTCCTCGGGCGACACGGTCTGGAGGCAGGCGCTGGACACGCTGGGCGGCGACGCGCAGAGCGTGGTCTGCGACCCATCCGGTACGATTTACGTCGGCGCGTCACGCGGGTCCCAGGTAGGGGTCGCGCGCTGCTCGACCAGCGGCCGAGCGGAGTGGATTCGGAACGTGGATGTTCAACCCGGGCCCGAAGCTCAGAACCTGATTGCCTTTGACTCTGACGACCGCGTGGTCGTCGCCGGTACCGTGCAGGGGCAGCGACTGGCGGTCGTCAAGCTGACCGAGACCGGCGACATCTATTCGACCAACTACGGCCCGGAGTCGCTGGCGATCATGGTCTTCGGGGTCGCGGCGGACGCGGGCGGCCACCCGGTTGTGACCGGCGTGACCCAGACGCCGCCACCGGCCTGCATCACCATCAAGTTCTCGGGCACGGTCGGGGTCGAGGAAGGCCTGGCCCGGCCGAACGCGGCCCGGCCGGCCGGCGCCCGGATTGCACGGGCGGGTACGCCGGTGACCGTGAGCGTCAGGAGCACGGGCGCGTACACGGTGGCGTTGTTCGACGCGCGCGGGACGCTGGTGCAGCAGGTGCACGACGGGTTCCTGGGCGCGGGCGACCATCGCTTCACGGTCAGCGCGCCGGCCGCGGGCAGCTACTACCTGCGGGTGACCGGCGCGGGCTCGGTCGCCGAGACCAAGCTGGTGCAGGTGAAGTAGCCGCAGTCCGGAATCGAATTCGAGGCCGGGGCGCCAGCCCCCGGCCTTCCGGTTTTCCGGTTTGGGATTGGGGATTTGGAGTTTAGGATTTATCGCGCCGGGCGGGTTTGTCCTCTCCGGGTCCGCCCTTTGCCATTTCCACTTGCCCTTTTTTCCTTGGCGTCTCTGGCGGTTCTGTCCCGGTTGCCGGGGCGCGGGGTTGACGTTGACACTATCGGACGAATTAGATAAGATGCAGCCTATGGAAAACACCGCGCGCACCGCCCGACCCGGACTGAGCCGTGAATGGCTGGTCGTACTCACCGTACTGGCCGCCGCCCTGTTGTACAAGCTGGTGTACCTGGTTTTCTACGCCCAGCAGATGCCGTATTTCGGCCACCCGATGGGCGACTCGGTCGTATACATGGAATGGGCGCGGAGCATCCTCGGCGGTGATGTGCTCAGCCTGCACGAGCCGTACAACGTCTTCTATCGCGCGCCGCTCTACCCGTACGTGCTGGCGGTGTTCATGAAAGTCTCCCCGGGTTCGCTGCTGCCGGTGTACATCTTCCAGATGCTCCTGGGCACGGTTAACCTGCTGCTGACTTACCTGATTGCGCGCCGGCTCTTCTCGCACCGGGCCGGCGTCGCGGCCATCATCCCGGCCGCGCTCTACGCCGTGCTATCATTCAAGGAGAGCAAGATTGTCTCCGTCACGATGACGATTACGCTCATGCTCCTGGCGGCCTGGTTCCTGCTCAAGGCCCAGGACGGCAAGCCCCGGCTGCGCTGGTTCCTGTCCGGCCTGTTCCTCGGCATCGCGACCCTGACGTGGGGTGGCACGATAGTCATGGTGCCGCTGGCTTTCGGTATCTGGCTGTTGCTCAAGCCGCGGCCGCGCTTCGCCCTGCCGGTGCTGTTCGCGCTCGGCTGGTTCCTGGCGATTTCTCCGGCGACGCTCCACAACATCTTTGCGGGCAACGATTTCGTGCTGGTGAATTCCAACAGCGGGTACACGTTCTACCAGGGCAACAACCCGGACGCCACCGGCACGATTGCCATGCCTCCGGAGGTGTACGAACGGACGTATAATGGAAGATACCCGGTCTACATCGCCGACCAGGAGTCCTTTGACCGGGGCTATGCTTCCGCGCAGCTCAAGCCGGCCAAGCAGGGGGAGAAACAGGAGTTGGTCAAACCTTCGGAGGCCTCGGGGTTCTGGCTGCGCCGCGGGATTGACTACCTCACGAAGAACCCGAGCAAGGCCATCCAGTTGTGGTTCCAGAAGCTGTTCATGACGCTCTCCAATCTCGAGATGGCGAGCAACTACTACCTGTACGTCGAACTGGCCGAAGTGCCGGCGCTGAGATTCGCGTTCATGCCGTTCGCGCTGCTCCTGGCGCTGGGAACCGTCGGCATGGCCTACAGTTTCAAGGCGAAGGCAAAACAGTGGCCGCTCTACC
>CAIVTL010000006.1 GCA_903908785.1 Caldifarciminota bacterium
CCCTGTTCGTCCCCGAGCCGCCGATGCAGGCGCTGGACCCGAGCGCCGACAGGGTCACACTCGTTGCCAAGGTCATCAAGCAGGAGGTGACAACTCATGGGCGACACAATCCGCGAGGGGTTGGTGGCAGCGCGAACAAAGGAGTCGGTAAGGCTCCGCAAGGAGATAAGTTGGTACCAGGAGACGGTGAGCCACTACCGGTCCCAGCTGGTACAGGCCGAGGCAAGGGCCGAGGCCGCAGAGGTACAGGTGGCAGCGCTCAAGGGCGTAGTGCGTGACCTGCAGGCTATGGTCATTGCGCCGCTGGAGTAGAGAGGTGAGGGAACGTGTTGGTGCTGACTGACGAACAGGCACAGGCCATCATTGCGGACGAGCAGGCAAACCCCCGGAGGTACGATTGCCAGATGGAAGCCACTATCTGCGTCCCCCCATTCGGTCAGTGCGGGGGAGGACCCAACGATGCAGAGTATGTGGTGCGCTACACAATCGCCGACATGGCCGAGTGGCAGTGCGGAGCATATGAAGCGTTTTGGCGCGACGTGCCTTTGGTGGATGAGGAAGAGTTGGGAGACGGTAGTTGGAACTATCTCTGGGGAGTAAGACGCTGCATAGACGACGGACCGGGAACGATTGCCGCAGCGGCTCGGTTGATCGATCAACGTATCCTCATGCTGATGCCGGCCAACGACACCGACTGGATTCGTATGGAGCAGGAGTACATAGACTACCTAGTGGGAGAGGGAGAGGGATAGACAATGTGGAGCACACATTCACTGCATGGCGTGGTAGATGTTTCCGTACCTAGAGATGGGTACGCAGATGTCAGTACCGTGTCATTCATCATCGACAGCTACCAAGCCGGGCGGGAACACCACAAGGACAGGACGCACATCGTAGGCGTCACCGAGGAGATTGCCGAGAAGATCATCACCACCCTCATCAAGGCCTTCCCTGACCTGAGCGACTGTAAGGCGGTTCGCGGCGGGGGATCGGTGCGTCTCGGAGACGCAGGGGCGGGCAAGCTCGCGGTCTACAACGCCGATGGCTCAGTGTTCGGCGTGTACAGTGAGCCGGTGGCGAAGGCCGTCGCGAGTGTACTCGCTGGACTCACGGGGGTGGAAGAGTAATGGACAAGATCGAACGGTCAGAGGCGAAGCCGTTGAACATCATGGACGCGGCGCAGATGATGGGGCAGGGGGGGCTTCTCCCTAAGGGAATGTCCTGGCAGGGTGCCGCGTGGCTCATGCAGGTCGGGTCGGAGTACGGATGGGGTCCTGGCAAGTCCATGCAACTCCTGTACGTGGTCCAGAACCGCGTCACTCTGAGCGCAGACGGCGCAGTGGCTCTCGTCATGCAGGCGCATCCCGACTGGCGTTTCAGCTACGATGTCACCGATGCCGTTGCCACGGTGACGGTCGTTGACGGGCAGGGCGAGGTCAGGGCCAAGGTCACATTCTCTATGGAGGACGCCAAGCGGGCGGGGCTGCTGAACAAGGGCGGCCCATGGGTCCAGTATCCCCGCAACATGCTCCTGGCAAGGGCAAAGAGCATGGCCGCACGACTGGCGGCCCCTGACGCCGTAGGTGGCCTGTACTCCCCCGAGGAGATGGGGGCTCAGACTGACACGGAGGGGAAGTCCGAGCCGAGAGTCATTGAGGCCACGGTCACTGAGCCTGACCCCGAGGACGATATCAGCCAGGCGGTGAACCCCGACGGTGAGGTACTGCTCACTCCCGAACAGAAGCGCGAGCGCACTGCGCTACTCACCAAGCACGGGATTAGCGTGGAGGACTGGAAGGAGTGGTGCCGCACCCAGGGGTTCACCCCATCGACGATGCCGCAGACGGCTATGGAGGCTGCCCGCGTCTGGATAGCGGAGTTCCATCCGCTGAAGGACGATGTGATCGATGCCGAGTTCGAGCCCGAGTCCGTACCCCTGACCGCAGCGCAGGCCCGAGAGCTTCAGGCCGTAATGAGCGCAGCGGGGGCAACGTGGGTAGATGCGGAGAAGCTGGCGTACCGCAAGGACCTCGGTTGGCCCATTGACGCAGCTGACTTCGGGGCATGGATGCAGTGGGCACACGAGGGCTGCCGGGACGACAGCGACCAGGCTGGCTTCGACGCTGACGGAGAGCCGCTGGCGACGCTACTCTAGCACCACTGGCGGGGCGGTAGCTCAACGGGAGCGCCTGATAGTTTGGCTACATGCCACGTAGGAAGCGGGTTCGAGACCCGACCGTCCCGCCGAAGAATGAAAGGGGAGAGGGCAGATGCAAGAGCCGATGGAGTTGGTATTGGCACGTCAGGGAACACGCGCTAATGTGGTAAACAGGAGGGAAGATTATGAGTGGCTTTGACTATCAAAGCTCTATCGAGGACAGTCCGGGTGAAAGCCTTTACCCTTCTCAGAAGATGAGCAGGGAGGAGTTTCCAATGCGCGGCCAAGGAAGATCATCGCTGAGTGAGACCGACCGGCGCAAGATGGGTGTCCTTCAGGTAGCGGAGCCGGGCTGGTGGGTCGAGCGGGATACCTTCGCCTACGTCATCCCCCACCCGGATGCGATCCTGCTCAAGTTCGTCATCAGGGGGCTGCTCCGTTCGGAGGGGCACCCGAGAAATAGGCCAATCGTCGGGCCGTACATGATCACCGACGAGGGCCGACGGAGGTTGGCCGAGTACCGAATGGCCGTTGACACCAAGACCCCGTTGTGATACACTATCAGGTGCCACC
>CAIVTL010000007.1 GCA_903908785.1 Caldifarciminota bacterium
GGCGCGGGTCCCGGCAGGCGAGTCCCTCGGCCGGAACGTCCTGTCCTTTGCGACAGAGCGCAACGAGTTGTACTGCGCCCTCTACAGCGACAGCGTGCTTGTCATCGACGCCGCTGCCGACACGATTCGTGGAATCATGGACTACGCCTACTTCACGCCGCGCGCGATGGTCCACAACCCGGCCGGCAACAAGCTGTACCTGCTTTGCCCGGGCAAGGACATGGTGCTGGTGATGGGTCCGGATTGCTCCTTCCGGCGAATCCCCGGCGCGGTCACGAGCAACTACGCGATACCCGTGCTGCACTCCGTCCTGAACCGGCTGTACGTTGCGGACGCGCACGCCACGTACGTGGTTGACTGCAACGTCGACTCGCTGGTACATACCATCCCGTCGGTCGGAATCTCGCGGCCGGAGCCGGTGCTGGTTCCGGGCTTGAACAAGCTGTACCTCTTTCCCCAGGCCCCATATGCCGAGATATTCGTATATGATTGCCTGCGGGACAGCGTGGTACGTTACATCACTCAGACTACCCAGATGCCGTGCGCGGTCTATGACCCGCGGTCGAACCGCATCTTCTTTGCGTGCCAGGATACGCCGTCGGTGCGGGTTCTGGACCCGGTGCACGATGTCGTGGTCAAGACGTTCAGCATCGGCGGCGGCTCGACAAGGGGACGGATGGCGGTCAACCCCGACCTCGGCCGGCTGTACTACACCGACCAGACCCTGGACCGGATGTTTACGCTTGACGTTCAGGCCGACACGGTGGCCGGCAGCATCCCCCTGCCCTGGGACATCGACAGCCTGTTTCTGAACCGGAAGTTGGGCAAGCTCTACCTGTGCAGTCGGGACCACGCTGCGGTACTCGTGTTCGACTGCCGGCGCGGCGCGATAATCGATACGGTCGCGGCTGACTACCAATACTCGGCCTTGATGGACGACCGGAACGACAAACTCTACCTCAGGTATGGTGCCGTGATGGACTGCCGCTACGATTCAGTGGTGACGATGCTGCCGCCTGACTCCCTGAACCCGCGCTGCATGGCCTGGAACATGATTGACAACCGGGTATATCAGGCGTCCTCGCATACACTCTATGTCTACCGCGACGACCCGAGTGCGGTCGAAGAGGTCGGGACCGGGCAGTCCGGACCGATGCTCACCGTGCTCGGAAACCCCGCAAGAGGTGCGGTCAATCTGCGGCTTCAAGTTCCGTCCGGCCAGCAGGGCACGCTGTTCGTATACGATGCCGCCGGCCGTCTGGTTCACTCGTCATTCGGGCTGCGCACTTCGTCAATCACCCTGGACGTGCGGTCCATGTCGGCCGGGGTCTTTTTCGTGTGTCTCGGAGCCGGCGGGTCCCGGGCCACGGCCAAGGTCGTGCTGGAGTAGGCCGGAGCTACTGCCGGGCCGGACCACGGGTCGACGAACGCAACATCTTGACTCCGGCCGGGCGCGTGAGGATAATGTTGCGCCCACCTGACTGGTGAGGCATATCCGCGTTACATCCCCGGGGTCCGGCTCTTGGCGTAGAAGTCAGCGTGCATCCGGCACAACTGCGCTGAAGTCGAACCCCGGATTCTCTTTGCTGCGACTCCGGCCGCCTGAATCCGCGTCGGTCCGGCCGTCACCGGGCCACCTGTGTCGTTTGACATACGAGCCGCCGAGACTAACATTGCGTGGGTGAGAGTCTTTACCGCGCCGATTGATTACCTGGCTTTCCTGGTCCGGTGTCTGGCCGGGTCGTGGGACCTGCGCCGGACCTGGCCCCGGTTCATGGCCCAGTTGTGGAACCACGGCGTCGGCGCGCTCCCGGTCATCATCATCACGTCGGTCTTCATCGGCCTGACCACCGCAGTCCAGACCAGCTACCAATTGAGTGGCGTCGTGCCCAAGTACTTCGTCGGCATGGGCGTGGGGCGACTCGTGCTGATAGAGTTGGCGCCGGTGCTGACCGGGTTCATCGTGGCCGGCCGCTCGGCCTCGGCCATGGCCGCGGAGTTGGGCGCGATGCGCGTATCCGACCAGATTGACGCGCTGGAAGTGATGGGCGTTGACCCTTACCGCTATCTCTGCCTGCCCCGGATTCTCGCGACGTGCGTCGGTCTGCCGGTGCTCGTGGTCGCCACCGAAGTCATCGCCGTGTTCACCGCGCTCCTCATCTCGGCACGCATGCTAAACGTGCCGGCCGCGGACGTCACCTACGGTGTGACGCACTTCTTCATGCTCCGCGACTTCGTCGGCGGAATCGTGAAGGCGCTGCTGTTCGGGCTGCTCA
>CAIVTL010000008.1 GCA_903908785.1 Caldifarciminota bacterium
CCCGCAGCAAGATGGAGCATGGCTCGACACCGCGATAGTTAGCAGGTAGCAGTTAGGAGTCAGTGAGTGCGGGGCAGGCGTTGCGCCTGCCCCGGTTCAATTGTGCGGCAGACCTACTGCTGCTGGTCCCCGCCGTTGTCCATGTTGTCTTCCGGTTGCTGGAGCAGCCGGCGGTCGGCCTTGAAGTTGTTGAAGTTCCAGGTCAGGCCGAGGGCGAAGGTCGGCGAGTTGGTCCGGCGGAAGCGGAAGTGCGTGTAGAAACCGGTACCCTGAGAGGTCTCTTCGTGGCGGGCGGTGCGGAACAGGTCGATAGCCTGCAGGTTGATGGATAGCCGGCGGCTGAACAATTGCTGTCGCACTGAGGCGGTGGTCATGAAATGGCCGCTCTCGGTTCCCTGCGCGGTAGCGGACGGACCCGAGTAGCGAAGGTTGAGCTGCAGCCGCGTGTCGGTCGCCAGCCTCAAGTCGGCCGAGGCGTTGCCATCCCAGTTGAAGCTGTGGCTTGAGAAGTCAACACCGTTGAGCGTTCCCATCACGCGGTAGTCGTAGACGTCGCCGCTCACGTTGAATCCCAGCCAGCGGAGCGGTCGGATTTCCGCCTGGAGTTCGGCACCGGCAGAGTGGTCGGTTCCGACGTTGGCCACCGACCGTAGGAGAACGCCGGGCGCGTACGTCGACGTGATATCCTCGACCTTGTTGTGGGTCATGCGATAGTAGGCGTCGAGCGTGACCCGGCCCGGTCCGACCGGCATCTGGTAGCCCAGTTCGTAGGAGTCATAGTACTCGGGTTTGAGGTCGGGGTTCCCGCGTCGCACCAGGTGCGGATTCCACCAGGTCAGGAAGGGTTCGAGTTCCCACCCGTCCGGGCGCTCGATGCGACGGGTATAGCTTCCCATCACCTGGTGCTGTTCGGCGAGTGAGTAGGAGAGGTGGATGGTCGGGAAGAGGTCAAGGCCGCCGACGGTGAACGTGCGCGAGCTGTCGACCAGTTCGATGCTGCGGTGGGCATATTCGCCGCGCAGGCCGACCTCGAAGCCGAAGGGTTTCAAGTTGCCCGTATAGGTGCTGTACAGCGCATGGACGTCGTCCGAGGAGGCTATCACGTGGCTGTAGCCGGAGTCGTATGCATACTCGCGCGAGACTGTGTTATAGGTCCAGGTGCCAATCGAATCGTGGGACCGGTCGATGTCGGCCTGGTAGCCGGCCTCGAACTTGTCTTCTTCGCGCAGGGGCAGGGTGTAGTCGAGGTTCGCGGTGAGGTTCCGGCTCGGTCCGGATTCGGTCGTGCGCTGGCCGCCGGTCATGACGCCGCCGGTCTGCTGCGAGTTGGTGGAATTCTCGCTGCCGCCGCGGCCCCGGTAGGTGACGTGCGCGGCGAGGTCGTGGCCCTGTTTCCCGAAATTGTGGACCTCGTCGGCGCTGGCCGAGTAGTACATGCCGCCGCGGGTAGACGTGTCGCCGGTCGTGTAGACGTTGAGTCCGCCCGACGGTCGTACTGACTCGGAGTCGGTCGACTGCTCGGCGCTGGACCAACTGCGCTGGCCGAAACGGCCGCCCAGGCTGAGACGGTCCGCCTTGCCGACCTGGACGTCCGCGCCGGCGCGCACGCCGTAGGGCACGCCGCTGCGCGAGCCGGTCCCGTTGGACACGAGGAAGGTCGTGTCGCCGGACGTGGTGTCGACGGTCCAGCCTTCAGCGTTCCTCGTGCCGGGAAACGCGCGACGGTTGTAGTCGGCGCCCGCATAATAGCTGGCGTTCCCTGCCCGGTAGCCGAGGAGGAAGTCGCCGCCGTAGCTACCGTCGGTTCCGCCCTTGAGGTTGGCGATGCCGCTCACGCCCGACTGGCGTTGCTTCTTGAGCACGACATTGATGATGCCGGCCGGGCCCGAGGCGTCGTACTTGGCCGACGGGTTGGTGACGATTTCGATGTTGTCGATAGTGCTGGCCGGTATCTGTTGCAGGGCCTCGCTGCCTTCGAGCGGCGTGGGCCGGCCGTCGATAAGGACTTTGAAGCTGCCGCTGCCGCGCAGGGTGACGTTGCCGTCGTCGTCCACCTTGACCGACGGCACATTCTCGAGGGCGTCAACCGCGGTGCCGGTGGGCGGCGTCGGCTGGTGGGCAACGTCGACTATCTTCTTGTCGATGCGGTATTCCAGGCGTGGCCGCTCGGCACTGGCCTCGACGCCCTGCACCGCGACGGCCGTCTGCTGGAGGGTCATCTTACCCATGTCATGGGTCGCGCCGGGAGCCAGCGCGACGTCCCCGACCGTCTTGGTGCGGTAGCCGATGAAGGACAATTCGACCGAGTAGCGCCCGGGGCGGAGCCCGGTCAGAGTGAAGCCTCCTGATTTGTCCGTCACCGTACCCGTGACTTGAGTGCTGTCGCGCTGGCTGCGCAGCACGATGTTGGCATACTCAATCGGCACGTTCAGGTCGGCATCGTAGACCTGCCCGACAATCGAGCCGGTCGGCATGCCCTGGCCCGTTCCCGGCCCGCGGCCCGACCCGGGCTGAGCGAAGAGCCCGCCGGCCGCAACCAGCACTGAAAGAAGGACGGCTGCGCGGGGCAGCCTGGATTGGCAATAGTTCATTATCATATGATAATGTAGACACGCCCGCGGGGGAAATCCTGCGTGTGCCTGCAGGGCCGGGGACTTTGAGCCCGCCCCCGAGAACCGACGCAGGCGTTCACCACTAAGTCACCAAGGTGGGTCCGGATGGGAATGCTCCACGTCCTCTTGGCGAACTTGGCGTTCTTGGCGGTTTTACTCCGGTTTCCGGGTCGTCCTGCAAGCTTGACTGAGTCCGGCCGGAGAGTACGATAGCGTACCATGAACAGGCGCACATTGTCCGGGGTCATCCTTTGCTGCCTGGCGGGCGCTGCCCTGGCGCAGCCGGGCGTAGGTCCGAGAGATGGCGCAATCGTCGGGCAGGTGCTTGACGCCGACCTGACTACGCCGATTGAGTATGCCAACGTCGTCCTGCGCGCCCTGCCGGAGAGCACGCAGGTGACCGGCGCGGTCACCGACAAGAGCGGCATGTTTCGGCTCGACGGGGTGAAGCCGGGCCGGTACTTCGTCGAACTCTCGTTCATCGGCTATCGCGACCGGACCGTGAAGGAGGTCGAGGTCGCGGCCGGGGCCCGGTTCGACCTCGGCCGGATTGGGTTGGAACTGAAGCCAATCTCGGTCCCGGGCGTCGAGGCGTCGGCCGAGAAGCCGGCAATCAGCTTCGAGGCGGACAAGAAGGTCATCGACGTCAGCAAGCTCCCGACCGCGTCCTCCGGCACCGCGGTGGACGCGCTCGAAAACGTGCCCTCGGTCAAGGTGGACGTCGAGGGCAACGTGACCGTGCGCGGCAGCTCGGACTTCAAGGTCCTGGTTGACGGCCGGCCCGGACCGCTCGAAGGGACTGAGGCGCTGCGCTCAATCCCGGCGGCGACAGTCGACAAGATCGAGGTCATCACTAACCCTTCGGTGAAGTACGACCCGGAGGGAACCGCGGGCATCATCAACGTGATTCTCAAGAAGCAGCGGCAGCCGGGATGGAGCGCCCTGGCGAACGGCGATGCCGGTCTGCGCAACCGGTACAACGGCGACCTGCTGCTCTCCCACAAGTCAGGCATCGTGAGCGCCTATCTCGGCGGCCAGCTCGGCCGACGTGTGAACGTCAACTCCGGTTCGAGCGAAACCCGAACTTTCGGCGCCGACGAGACCTTGGCGGTTGCGTCCACGAGCACAGGCACTTGGCAGAGCCGGTATGGCGCCGGCCGTGCCGGCATCGACCTGCAGTTCACGCCGCGGGACCGTTCCAGCATCTCCTGCCGGGCCGGAGACTACAGCGGCGGCACGTCGAACCGGAGCAGCGTGAGCGAGACCTGGCTCCCGTCCGACTCGGGCCGCAGCTTTCTGACCGACGGCGGCTGGGGGTTCAACTCCGACTACTGGTTCGCGATGTACGACCATGAGCACGATTTCGACACGGCCAGCAACAAGCTGACCGGCCGGGTCTACTGGGTCAGCCGGGCCGGTACGGACTTGTCGCGCAACGTACTTCTCGACTCTTCCGGCGATACCTTTGCCGGTCGGAGGACCGAGGAGGTGGGCCCGTGGCGCCAGTTGAACGGTGAACTGGAATACCAGGTCCTGTTCCCCAAGGCCGGCATGCTCTACGTCGGGTACGCCGGCGGGGTCGGTCGCGTCGACCTGAAACACCGGCTGCTCAACTATGACCCGGTTGCCGACTCGTTCATGCTCGACGAGCGGTCAAGCCATCCGTACTACGGCACCCAGTCAATCCACTCTGTCTATGTGATGTTCGGAACCGAGTACAAGGGGTTCGGCGTACAGCCCGGCCTGCGCCTTGAGTACGGCCAGCGCTTCATCGACGTGCTCGACACGACCCAGACCTGGCAGACGACAAGCTGGGAGCTTTTCCCGAGCCTTGGGCTGTCGTACAAGCTGCCCCACGAGCAGCAGCTCACCGCCAGCTACTCGCGCCGCGTCGAGCGGCCCGAGCCCTACCAGTTGGCGCCTTTCCTTACCTGGACCGACGAGCATAACGCCCAGCGCGGCAATCCCGAGCTGCTTTCCTCGTATGGCAATTCGTGGGAGGCCGGGTACGAGCTGCCGTTCGGTTCGAACGACCTGTCGCTCCAGGGCTACTGGCGCACGACCAGCAACATGGTGGAGGACGTGACGAGGCGCGACGCCGCGGACACGACTTTGCTGCTCCACTACCCGGACAACATCGGGCAGGCCCTCGACCGCGGTCTGGAGCTATCGGCCGACCTGAGCCCGGTGAAGTGGTTCGGCGCCTACGTGACTGGGGATTTCTCTGACCACCGTGAAAGCGGTGTGGTCTTCGGCGACACGTTCGAGCGGGGGAGTTTCAACTGGCAGGGCTCGTTCCGACTGACCGCGACGCTGCCGACCGCGACCCAGGTACAGCTCGGCGGCAGGTTCAACGGCCCGCAGGTTTCGGCCCAGGGCGACGACGACGCGTGGTTCTCGGCCAACGCAGCCGTCAAGCAATTCCTGCTCAATCGTGCCTTGACCATCACGCTGCGCTGCTCCAACCTGCTGGGTCCGACAACCTACAAGTCGCGGTTGCGGGGCCAGGGGTTCGCTACCAGCTCGACCTACACGAACGAGGGATACATCCTCTCGCTCGCGGTCGCGTATAACCTCAACAACTTCAAGTACAACGTGAGGATGCGAGCGGGCGAGGGGGTCGAACAGGAAGGGACAAGCGGTGCGGGCGGACAGCGGTAGCGTCTCTCTATTCTCGACTCTTGCTTCTCGATTCCCGATTCTCACGAGCTTGACTGAGCCGGGCCGGCGAGTACGATAGCGTACTATGAAGAGGTGCATCTTATCCGGGGTTCTCGTGTTGTGCCTGGCCGGCGTCGTCGCGGCGCAGCCGGGCGCGGGTCCGAAAGCGGGCGCAGTCATCGGTCACGTGTTCGATTCCGACCTGACGGCGCCGATTGAATATGCCAACGTCGTGCTCCGGGCGCTACCCGAAAGCACGCAGGTGACCGGCACGGTCACGGACAAGAACGGCGCGTTCCGGCTCGACGGCGTCAAGCCGGGACGTTACTACGTGGAGCTTTCCTTCATCGGGTATCGGGATCGGACCATGAAGGAAATCGAGGTCGCGGCCGGAGCGCAGCTCGACCTCGGCCGGATTGGGCTGGAACTGAAGCCAATCTCGGTCGCTGGCGTCGAGGCGGTGGGCGAGAAGCCGGCAATCAGCTACGAAATCGACAAGAAGGTCGTCAATGTGAGCAAGCTGCCCAATGCAAGCTCGGGCACGGCCGTGGATGCGCTGCGGAACGTGCCGTCGGTCAAGGTGGACATCGATGACAACGTGACTGTGCGCGGGAGTTCGAACTTCAAGGTCCTCATCGACGGCAAGCCCACGCAGGACGACCCCAGCGAAGCACTGAAGCAGATACCATCGGCCACGATTGAGAACATCGAGATTATCACCAACCCTTCGGCCAAGTACGAGCCGGACGGTGCTGCCGGCATCCTGAACGTCGTGCTGAAGAAGCAGAAGGGCCGCGGCGTCAGCGCCCTCGCCAACGGGAACGTCGGCCTGAAGAACCGGTACGGCGGCGACGCGCTGCTCGGGTACAAGCAGGGGATTGCCAACACCTATGTAGGCGGGAACCTCAACCGGTACTCGTTCAACGGCAATGGTGAATCCGAGCGCCGGACCTACGGCGCGGGCGAGACTCTCCTGGTCAGCACCGTCGGTTCGAATGCCGGGGGACCGCTGATTGGCGGCGTCAAGGCCGGGCTCGACCTGCAGCCGGGCCCGACGGACAAGTCGAGCCTGTCCGGTCGCGTCCGTTTCTTCAAGACCGGCGGTGAGAACTCGAATTCCCTGACCGAACACTACTCGCCCGGGGATTCCACGCGTGTGTATACCGAAGAAGGCGGCTGGCGCTGGGCCGGCCGTACGTACTTCGTGCTGGCCGACCATGAACACCACTTCGATACGACCGACCACAAGCTTCTTGCCCGTGTTTCGCTGGGCGGCCGCTCGGCGAACTCAACCGGGTGGAACGAGAAGCTGGATTCATCCGGGGATACCACGTACGGCCGCCGCACGGATGATGGCGGCCCATGGCGACGATTGAATCTCGACCTTGAATATACCCGGCCAAAGGTGGCCGGCGGTAGCCTCGACGCAGGCTACGAGGGCTGGCTGGAAGGTACGAACGGGCATAGGAGTTCGTCCCTGTACAACCCGACCACGCACGCCTACGAACCCGACACGCTCTCCGGCCATTCCTACGATGGGACCGAGGACGTCCACGCGGCATACGCGACATGGTCATGGCAGTGGAAGAAACTCGGGGTTCAGCCCGGGTTCCGCGCGGAATACGACAACCGCGTGGTCAGGGCCATAGACCTCGATTCCACCTACAAGATGAACCGCTGGGACTACTTCCCCGGCCTGCACCTTTCTTACTCGCTGCCTGGCGAACAGCAGGTCACGGCCAGCTACTCGCGCCGGATAGACCGTCCCGGCTCGTGGGAATTGGCACCGTTCCTCACGTGGTGGGACCCCCACACTGTCAGCCAGGGCAACCCGTCGTTGCGGCCTCAGTACACCGATTCGTACGAAGGCGGGTACGAGTTGCCCTTTGGTGCGAACTCGGTCAATGCCGGGGTGTACTACCGCGTCACGCACGACCTGTATCAACAAGTGATGACGAGGTTCGACACAAGCTCAAGTGTACTGCTGATGACCTCCAGTAACGTCGGCAATGACTACTCGCTTGGGGTCGAGCTTTCAGGCAACCTGAGTCCGTTCAAGTGGCTCACCCTGAACCCCGGCGCTGACCTCTCCGACTACCGGGTAGAAGGCAGGCTCCTGAACCAGGACTTCTCCCGCCACAGCTTCACCTGGAGCACTTCGCTCGACCTCGACCTCCATCTGCCAACCGCCACCCAGCTTCGGGTCAGCGGCAGCTACTCCGCGCCCACGGTTTCATCGCAGGGCACTGATGGTGGCTGGTTCGATACCGACGTCGCGGTCAAGCAGAGTTTCCTGAACCGGGCACTTTCACTTACCTTGCGGGTCGGTAACCTGCTCGGCCGCGGCACCTGGAATTCGGTTTCCGAAGGTCCCGGGTTCTACACCCGCACGACCTGGCACGCCGAGCCGCGGGTCATCACCCTCGCGGTGAGCTACAACCTCAACAGCTTCAGGTTCGACCCCAAGATGCGCGAAGGCGAGGGGACGGAGATGCAGGGCGGCCCAGGCCGCTAGGCCGGACCGGGTCCGGGCGTTCGCCGACCCGTTGCTGGCGTTGCTGGCGCTTCTTGACAGTCGTTCTCTGCGGACTTATGCTTAGCCGTGCACGGCGGCAGTGAAAACGGTCATGGAGGCGTTATGAAGTCCGCATTCGTCTTGTTTGCTGTCGGTTGTCTAGTGTCGGTTGGCCCGGGGCAGTGGCTGGAGAAGACAGTCGTTCTGCCGGATTCTCTCGGTGGGCTCATTCGTCCGATGTGCATGGCCTATGACTCCACGAACAACACGGTCTATGTAGCTGGCGCAAGTGGCCGCGGCGGTCGGATAGTCGCGATTGACGGTTCATCCAACCAGAGGACTGCCGCGATTCGAACAGCAAGCAACCACACGTCGGACATAGCGGTCAGTCAGGCGGATAACAAGGTGTACTGCGCCAACACGTACGACAGCAGTGTGTCTGTAGTAAGCGGCGCGACTAACCAGGTCTTGGCCGTGGTTCCGGTCTGTCCATACCCGGGCAGGCTATGCGTCAATTCGGTGAGCCACAAGGTCTACTGCACGAGCATGATTGACAGCTCTTTCGTAGTGCTGGACGGGTTCGGCGACACGGTGCTGGTCACCTTATCCTTGCCGGGATTCGTCGGAGGGCCCTGTTACAACTCAGTGAATAACAAGGTCTACTGCTCGCTGTACTATAGCGATTCGTTAGCGGTCATTGACGGCGCCCGAGACACGATACTAGGGTACATCCGAACGGAACGACACTCTGGAGGGCCGACCTACAACCCGACGGAGAACAAGGTGTACTGCACCGCTGACTCTGGTGTGTTCGTGATAGACGGCGCAGGAGATTCGGTCCTCGCATACGTACCGACGGACTCTGGACCCCGGCAACTCTGCTTCAACTCAGTGGAGAACAGGATGTACTGCACGACCGACTCCGGCCTCGTGGTGATAGACTGCTCGGCAGATTCGGTTCTCACGGTCGTGCCGGACATAGGCGGCTGCATCAGCTACAGCCCTCGGTGCAACAAGCTATACTGCGTGGTTGCCTGGGACAGTGTTGCAGTTGTTGATGGTGCGACGAATCAGGTGGTCGCGATGGTCCCCGCGGACGACGACGCCGCTACGCTGTGCTGCAACACTCAGAATGGCCGGGCCTACTGCGCGAACGGCATGGCCGACAACGTGACCGTCGTTGACGGCGTCACCAACCAGGTACTGACAACCGTGAAGACCGGGAGCGAACCTTGTATCCTTTGCTACAACCCGATAGACGACAAGATATACAGCGGGGGTCCCTTCGGTCGGGAGTTGGCGATAATCGACGGCAGCACGCTTGAAGTACTCGGAACAGCCCCTGTTGGTAAGGCACCTGAAGCACTGTGCCACAATACTCAGGACGACAAGGTCTACTGCGCGAACCTATCGACCGATAATATCACGATAATCGATGGTGCCACGAACCAGGTTCTTGCCACCATCGCTGCCGGGCACTGGCCCCGGAACCTCTGCTACAACTCGCACGACAACAAGGTCTACTGCACCCAGATGGATGGCACGGAAGTGACGGTGATTGACGGCGCGGGTGACTCGGTAATCGCTATGGTGACAGTGCCGTTTTACCCCTTCGATCTCTGCTACAGTGCGCTGAACAACAGGGTGTATTGCATCCAGGCATCCAGCGACAACCTCTCGGTCATTGATGGCACGACTGATCAAGTGCTCGCAATCGTCTCAGTGGGTGACTGTCCCTGGGCCGTCTGTTTCAATCCCGTCAACAACAAGGTCTATGCTGCAAATCACGGGAGTGCAACCGTCACCGTCATTGATGGGCTGACCAACAGCGTGCGGGCAACCGTTCGTGCCGACAGCGGAGCCGGGCGTCTCAGCTACAATGCGCAGTACAACAAGGTGTACTGCAACTCATGGCACGGCATTTTCGTGATTGACGGGGCAACGGACAGCGTTGTCGCTACCGTGCCGATGCCGCACGGCGCAGGCGACCTGTGCTACGACGACGGCAACAACAAACTCTACTGCGCCAGCATGGACAGCGTCACTGTGATTGACGGCGCGACTGACCAGATAGTCGCTATCATCCCGGTGGGAGTAGACCCCTCGGCGATATGCCGGGGTTCGCATGTGGGCAGGGTGTTCGTGGCGAACCACGTGAGTTCGAGCATCTCGGTCATCCGTGACAGCGTGTCAGGCGCAGTTGGAGAAGCCCATCTGGCGCAGGTGTCCCGCCGCAAGCCGGAACCGACCCTCGTCCGCGGTGTGCTGCGGCTAGCGCCAGCCACAAGCCGCAAGCCTCAAGTAACGGGCTTGCTGGACATTGCGGGACGTAGGGTGATGGAACTGCTTCCCGGCCCGAATGACGTGAGCGGGCTGGCGCCAGGGGTCTACTTCGTGCGTCCGGCGTCAGGCGCAGTGCGGGGTGCGTCCAGCGTGACGAAGGTCATCGTCACGCGGTAGCGGCCGACGGCCCTAGCGCACGACCTCGACTTTGCCGGACTGCGGGCCGCACTGGTACAGGTACGTCCCGGCCGGAACCGGCATCCCCAGGTCATCCGCGCAATCCCACAACAATGCCGGCTCACCGGCCCGGAGTTCAAGGTGGCGCACGATGCGGCCCGTGGCGTCCATGACGAGGACCGGCGCGGGGCCGGGTTCGCGGGCGGGGAAGGCAAGCGTGACGCTGCGGCCGGTCGGGTTCGGAAACGCCGGGGCCACGGACACTTCCGGCGCGCCGCCGGGCGCTTCGTCAACGCCGGCGGCGTTTGAACCGTACACTTCCATTATCCGGCTCCCGGCCGCGCCGCTGGTGATGATGATTTCGCTCTTGTTGTCGCCGTCGACGTCCGCGACCGCGGTATAGGCGTAGCCGGATTTCACGGGGCTGGTGTATTCCAGCGCGTGGGTCCCGCAGTCGTAGACATAGAACCGGCATGAGTAGCTGGGTGTATAGTTGCTGACCTGGAACACCAGCTCCTTCGCCGCATCGCCATCGGTGTTGGCGACGACCGGGTACTGAATGTACGCGTAGCCGTTGGATGGCATTGACCAGAGCAGTCCGTGCGTCACGCCGCTGTAGACCTTCAGTGCTGAGCTGTCCATCAGCATCACCTCGGGAATCGTGTCGCCGTTCACGTCGAAACCGGCGTGGAGATTATAGGTGTAGGCCGTTGCCGACGAATAAGTCGCGGGCGCGGTCCATTCCACTACATATGAGGCCGAAGCCACGGTAGCAAGCAAGGCAATCAGAGTGACGATTCTCATTCGTATCTCCTTTCGGGACAGGCGGACGATTTCACGGTCGGCAGATTGTCGGGCAGGCGAGCCGCAATGTCAATTCCGGGTTGACGCCCCGGGAACCGGGACAAGACCAGCCACGGCGGTCACCGCGAACGCGGCGTGGGTGACGCCGGGAGTCCGGCCCGTGCCCTCAGTCATCTCTGCGCGCCCGGTGGCTCGGTGTCGGATTCCGGGCTGTCCTCTGTGCTTGACAACCAGACGCGCTGATATATCCTGACCCTGTGCCAAGCTCAGGGCTTGCTCGCCGAGCCGACTCGCGTCCCGGCGCGCCGTTCCTGCCCGCGAGAGGCGAGAAGCGGGTTGCTCGACACAAAGCCGGTTCTTACGCGATAGGCATTCAACCCCAGGGAGGCAAAGATGACCAGGAAGACAATGCTCGTGGTCCTGCTGCTGGCCTGCGCGCTGGCCCGGGCGCAGTACCGTGAAACCACGATTTACCTGCCCGATTCACTCGGCGGCGCGGCCCATCTTGAGGGTGTGGTCTACGCCTCGGCCGGCAACAAGGTCTATGTGTCGGGAAGGGACGGCGTGGTGGCGATTGACGGTACGACGAACCTTCGCGTCGCCCGCGTCACCGCGGGCGCGGACATCGCGGCCCTGTGCTACAACCCGGTGAGCAACCGGGTCTACACCGCCAACTGGGGCAGCAGCAGCGTCACCGTTATTGATTGCGCCGGCGACACGGTGATAGCGACCGTGGCTGTGGACAGCCTGCCCAACGCCCTGTGCTGCAACACCGCGAACAACAAAGTCTACTGCGCCAACCGTCTCGACAGCAGCGTTACGGTTATCGACGGGGCATCCAATTCCGTCATCACCACGATAACGGTCGGCAGCGTCCCCGACGCCCTGTGCTACAACCCGACGAGCAACAAGGTCTACTGTGCCAATCTCCTCGCTGACAATGTGACGGTGATTGACGGCGCGGCGAACACGGTCATCGCCACGGTGACGGCCGGGTCACGGCCCTGGGCTCTCTGTTTCAATCCCATCAACAACAAGGTCTATTGCTCGAATGACGGCAGCGACAACATCACGGTTATCGACGGCGCGACCAACTCGGTTCTGCGGACGGTGCCGACCGGCGGCGAGCCGGACGCTTCGTGCTACAATTCGACGAACAACAAGGTCTATTCCGCCAACTATGGCGGCGATGGCGTGACTGTAATCAGCGGGGCGAATGATTCGGTCGTCGCCACGGTGCCGACCGGGCTCTACAGCAGCCCTGCCGGAGTCTGCTGGAACTCCGTGAACAACCGGGCGTACAGCGCGAATGAAGACGGCTCTGTCACTGTGATTGACGGCGTGACCAACGCCGTCATCGACACGGTGACCGCCGGCGACGAGCCCTACGCCGCCTGCTACAACCCGGCCGACAACAAGGTCTACTGCATCAACAACGGCGCGTCCAATGACGTGACGGTAATCGACGGGGCGAGCAACTCCGTGCTCGCCGATATCGTTACCGGCGTGAATCCCATCGCGCTGTGCTACAACTCCCAGAATCACCGCGTGTACAGCGCCAACTACTACAGCCGCGACGTTAGCGTTATCGACGCCGGGAGCAATTCGCTGCTTGCCGACGTGCCGGCGGACAGCCAGCCGACCGCGCTCTGCTACAACGCCGTGGACAACAAGGTGTATTGCGCCAACTTCGCCGGCCGCGACGTGACGGTGATTGACGGCGCAGGCAACTCGGTCATCACTACCGTCCATCTTGGTTCCAAGCCCCGGGCTGTTTTCCACGACCCGGCCAACAACCGGGTCTACTGCGCGCGATATGATACGTTGACCGTAATCGACGGCGCCTCCAACGCGGTAGTCGCCTCGATACAGCTCGGAACCGGGAGCGACCTCTACGCCCTGTGCCGCAACCCGGCGGGGAACAAGGTCTACGTCAGCGACATTGATGGCGACAGCGTGTATGTGTTCGACGGGACAAACGACTCGCTGGTTGCCCGCGTCCGAGTCGGCGGCGACCCCTATGCTCTTTGCTACAACCCGGTCAGCAATCGCGTCTACACCGCGAACCGGGCCGCCAACAATGTAACGGTGATTGACGGTGCAACGAACGCGGTCATTGCGACCGTCCCGGCCGGGTACTGGCCCCAGGCACTGTGCTGCAATACGACGAACCACAAGGTATACGCTGCCAACTATGGTGGTACCGGCGGCGTCACCATCATCGACGGCGCGAGCAACTCGGTCATCGCGACCGTGCCGGTCGGCCAGAGTCCCTGCGCGCTGGACTACGATTCGCTGAACAATAAGGTCCACTGCGTCAGCGGGGACGGCAACAGCGTGAGCGTAATCGACGGGGCGAGCAATGCGGTCGTTCGAACGATTGCCATCGACGACGCGCCGTGCGCCTTGACCTGTGCCCCGGCGGAGAACCGCGTCTACGTCGCCAACTTCTATGGCGCGAGCATCTCCGTCCTGCGGGGCACCGGCGGTGGCCTCGAGGAAACGATGAGCGATGAGCGCGGAATGATGAACGTCGGGCCGACCGTCATCCGCGGTGTGCTGTTCTTCGAGACGAGAGGCGAGAGGCGAGAAGCGAGAGGGGAGTTGCTGGACGTGGCGGGACGCGGAGTGCTTGACCTGCGGCCCGGCCCGAATGACGTGAGTCGCCTTGCGCCTGGCGTCTATTTCGTGCATTCGACAATCGTCAGTCGGCAATCGACAATTACAAAGGTCGTCGTTTCCAGATAGGAGGAGCAATTGCGGATACACGTCGTTTTCGTTATCACCGCGGCCCTGGCTGCCGGCCTGCACGCGGGACAGCTCGCGCCGAAACTGACGGCTGTGTTGAAGGACGCGTCTGCGGACGCGCTGATACCGGTCATCGTCCAGACGCGGGTCCAGGGTGACCTGCGGAGCCTGCCCGCGTCCAGTTCTTACGACGACAAGGTCGCGTACCTGAGAGCAACTGCCGCCGAGGCACAGAAGGACTTGCTGGATTGGTCGCACACGGTGCCGGCCGAGAATATCGAGCCGCTCTGGCTGGTGAGCCGGGTTGCACTGCACGCGCCGCGCTCGGTCATCCTCGACCTGGTGGCACGGGATGACGTGGCGACGGTTTGGTTCGACGACACGTTCCGGCTGGACGCGGTTCGGCCCAGCCGGACAGCCCGCGATGCGACCGACGGCCCCACATGGAACATCGACCGGATTCAGGCCGATTCCTGCTGGGCCGATGGCTATGACGGCACCGGCATCGTGGTCGGGAACATCGATACCGGGGTCGAGGTGACTCACCCGGCGTTCGGCGGGCGCTGGCGCGAGGAGAACGGCTGGTTCGACGCCGTTTCGGGCCTGCCCACACCCTACGATGACGCCACGCCGAGCCATGGAACTCATACGATGGGCCTTCTGACCGGCGGCGACGGCCTCGGTTCGTATCCGTACGACATCGGCGTGGCCCCGGGCGCGACCTTCATCGCCGCCAAGTGCTTTGACGCCGGCGGCAACTCAAACCAATCATGGATTGAGCAGTGCCTGAACTGGATGGCCGACCCGGGTCGGCCCGATGTCCTGTCCAATTCCTGGGGCTCGGAGCAGCGGGACACAATCTGCTGGGCGTCAATCCGGCGGCTGCGCGACCTCGGTGTGATGGTGGTCTTCTCGGCGGGCAACAACGGCCCGTGGCCGGCGACCGTCGGTGACCCGGGCAGCTTCCCGACCGTCATCTGCGTCGGCGCAACGGACGACCAGGACGACATCACCGTGTTCTCCTCGCGCGGCCCGGCCCCGGACCGGTGGCCGTGGAATGAACCTGAGTACTGGTCCCGCCCGGACTGGGACCTTATCTGCCCCGCGGTCAGCGCGCCCGGCGACAGCATTATGTCGGCGGTGCGGGGCGACACGTTTGCCTGGCTCCCGGGCACTTCGATGGCATGCCCGCAGGTGGCCGGATGCTGCGCCCTGCTCAAGCAGAAGTACCCCGCTATCACCCACGACAAGGCGATGCAGATGATTACGAACGGCGCCGACCACGTCCCGCAGGGCGGCAACTACCCGAACAACGACTACGGCTGGGGTCGACTGAACTGCCGGCGTGCGCTCGATACCCTGGCCCAGCCCGAACGGCCATTCGTCCGGGTTGACGCGGTCTGGGTCGTTGATGACGAGAACCACAACGACACGCTCGAACCGGGCGAGACCGGGGACCTCGTGCTCCGCCTGCGTAATACCGGCCGGTTCGACGCCACCAACCTGCGCGGCGTGCTGCGCGGCGGCGACGCCATGGTCTCGATACTCGACTCGACCACGAACATTGGGCTGTTGCCCGGACTGGACACGGCCAACACCTCAAGCGACCCGTTCGTCCTCCATGCCGACCCGTTCTGCCCGCTCGGGTACATCCCCAACCTGACGCTGGCTCTCACCTGCAACGAGACGACATGGACGTACGCCATTCCGCTTCGGGTCGGGGTCAGTGGAACGCAACTCTGGACGGCTCGCGAACTGCCCGGGCTGCCCGGCAACCCGTCCCGTGGCCTCGCTTCCGGCGTCGCCTACAACCCGGTCGACAACCGGCTCTACGTCACCTGCGAGCAGACCTCGTTCATCCACATCTACAGCTCGGACTCACTGGTCGAGCTTGTTGACTCGATATGGGCGCCGGACTCCAACTGGTCCTGCTACGACCTTGCCTTCTGTCCCGGCGACACCACGTTCTGGGTTCTCTCCTATTACATCAACGCGGCGCGGGTCACCAAGCTGCGACCCGACGGCACGGTGCTGCGCCATTTCACCTCGCCGGCCGCCACGTGGCCGACCGGTATCGCGTGGGACGGTGACGCTCATCGTCTCTACCAGGTCGAAAGCCAGTACGAGCCACCTTCGCTCATCCACGTTACCGATACCCTTGGAGGCGTACTCGACACGATTCCGATTCCGCTGGGCGGTTCCTCCGGTGCCTACTGCCTGACCCGCGAGGTCACGCGCGGCAACCCGCTCGGCTCGGCCCTGGTGAACGCCTACGAGTTTTACGTCGCGGGGAGAACCGGGCCCGACAGCGCCGGCGTCTACATGCTCCGGCCGGACAACGGCGCGGTCATCGCCCGGTTCCTGGTTCAGCCGCCGGACAGTGGAATCTACGGATACCACATCAGCGGTGTCGAGTACGACCCGCGCGACGCTAGCTACTGGGTGACGTTTTTCTCCCGCAGCGCGCCCTATCACAAGATTGCCAAGTACTCGGGCTTCTACGGCGTAGGTATCGGAGAAGCGGCAGGGCAGTGGCGTCCTGCCGCTCCCGACCCGTGGCTGTCCGCCACCGTCATCCGGAGCGTCCTGCTTTTCGAAGCGAGAAGCGAGAGGCGAGAAGCGAGAGGGGAGTTGCTGGACATCGCGGGCCGCAAGGTGCTCGACCTCAAGCCTGGCGCGAATGATGTGCGGGCGCTTGCGCCCGGCGTCTACTTCGTTCGGGCTGCCAGCCGTGAACTGTCAGCCGTGAGCTGTCAGAAGGTCGTGGTCGCGCGGTAGTCCATCGGCGCGAGCGCCCTGCCGGCCCTTCCCGGGTTTACAGCCTGCCCAATCCGCGTAGTATAGTGCAGGCTGTGCCGACCGGGCAGCGGGCCGGCGCCGCCGGAAAGGAGTCTTGAATTGTACCGACGCATCATCGCCTACTTCCACACCGGCATCTGGCGGGTCCGGCTCTGCGACCTGCACGGCCTCCACCGCCAGGCGTTCCGTCTCTTCAGGACCGTCTATCTCGCCGCGCGCGAGTTCCTCAACGACCGCTGCCCGCAGCAGGCCTCGGCGCTTACCTTCTACTCGCTGCTTTCGGTCGTGCCGGGCGCGGCCATCGCCCTCGCCGTCGCCCGCGGGTTCGGCCTGGAACGCAACCTGGTGACCTTCATCCGCGGGAGCTTCAACTGGCGCCCCGAGGTCGTCGACCTCATCATTAACTCCGCGCACTCACTCATCGCCAGCAGCCGCACCGGCCTCATCACCGGCGTCGGGCTCGTGCTCCTGTTCTGGAGCGTCGTCTCAGTCCTCGGGAGCATCGAGAACACCTTCAACGGCATCCGCGAGGTCCGGTCCCGGCGCAACTGGCCGCTCCGCATCGGCGACTACGTCATCGTCATCCTCGCCGGGACCATCCTGCTCGTCATTTCCTCGGGCGTCGCCGTGCTCATCGAGAGCCAGTTGCGCATCATCGGCCAGTACTCCATCGGCGGCAGTTTGCTCTCCACCGTCATCCTCCGGCTGCTGGGCTTCATCGCCACGGCTGCGCTCTTTACCTTCCTGTACATCATCATGCCCAACGAGCGCGTCAGCGTGCGCCCGTCGGTCTTCGGCGGGCTCATCGCCGGCGGCCTGTACCTCCTTGTCCAGTGGGTCTACATCAAGCTCCAGGTCGGCGTCGTCCAATACTCCGCCATCTACGGCGGGTTTGTCGCCATCCCGCTCTTCCTTGCCTGGGTCCAGGTGAGCTGGAACATCGTCCTCTTCGGCGCCGAGCTCTCCTTCGCCTACGAGAACGCCGAAACGTTCGGCTATGAGCCCGACTACGCCCGCTTAAGCGAGGCCGTCCGCCGCCTGCTCGGCCTGCGCGTCATGCGCCTGCTCGCGCGCAACTCCGCTACGGCCGGGCCGCCGCTCACCGCCGACGAAATCAGCCTCCGGCTCGAAATCCCCCACCGGCTCGTCCGTCACCTGCTCCACGAACTGGTCGCAATCAACCTTGCCACCGTCACCGCGCGGGGACGGCGGGCATACGAGCCCGCCCCCGGCGCCGATGTGCTGACAATCAAGCTCGTCATGGACAAACTCGACGCGTACCGCGGGACGGAGATGCCGGCGAGCAACCAGAACGATGCCGTCGCCCTCTCCGGCGCGCTCGACGAATTCAGCCGGGCAGTCGAACGCCTCCCCGCCAACGCGCGCCTCATCGATATCGCCTGACGGCCACGCGGACGGACTTCGGCTCGACTGACTCTGATGCCGACGGACAGCGCGACTCGGAGAGCAACTCCGGAAGCAGCGTTCAGCGCTGCTTGGACGGCGACTCTCAGTGCGGCTCTGACCGCAACGGCCATTTGCTGGCGGCGGGCTGAAGCCAGCCCCGTACCAACCCCGGCGCGCACTTGCTCGATAGCGGAAACACCCGGCCCGGCCATCAGCCATCTGAACGCAACCCGTGTCGCGGATTGCAGCTTCCCTTTCATTGCGATGCTGCACGAGGCTCAGCAGCCTGCCGCAATTGCGACTGGCAGCGGCCACCCACTTGCGCCCGCGATCGCGCCCCAACTCGCAGCCCAACACAGCACACGACTCAGGAATCGGCAATTCACTCGGCACTTCAATCCACAACTCAACCCACCACTCATTCGGCATCTCATTCAACCACTCAACCGGCACTTCATCTGTCAAGTCAATGGACAAGTCACTTCAGAGTTCAGTTCTCTATTCAATCGGCACTTCAACCGGCAACTTAGTCGTCACCTCAGTCGCCAATTCACTGTTCAACTCACAGGATAGTTCACTCGTCGAGTCACTTGACAAGTCACTATTGGAGTCACTCCCGGAGTGACTGGGGGAGTCACTTGGGGACTCAAAGGTCCAGTCCTGATGCCAGTGCTTGGTTTGGCGCGCTATCATGCTTATTTTCATGTTTTTATGCCGTCGGACTGCGGTACTTTGCTGATGGCTATTGGCGAAGTATCATCTTGGGCTATGGGCTTCTTTAAGCGGGACTGGCTGCGGCGCTTCAGGCGCAGCGCTCTGCTCGCAGAGGTAGCGCGATTTCAGACGGTTGGGCGGAGAACCGTGCTGATGGGATACGTGACTTATCCTGAGCGGGACACGACCCGAAATCCTCTGCGGACTTCGGTCATGTCCCTGCAATCCTATCCCGTGAGTGGAATCAAGCCAGCGGGGGTGAGGCTCGGCGAATGGAGGAGAACGACAATCACGGGCAAGAGTCTCGCGATGGCGGCTCAAGTGCCATTGGACAGATGGTAGCCCGTGGTTGCGACGCGAAGGTTCTGGCCAGGACTCGAAAAGACATGTTCGACATCAACGAGCCGGTCCAGCCGCCGCCGGTAGTAGCCCGCTGGCCGTCAGTCGTCGCTAGCTCATTACCGCAGCACGTTGATTTTGCGGACGGCCAGGGCTCGTGCCTCTCGGACGAAATAGACGTATGCCACGTGTCATTCACCTCCGCCGGCGGCGAGCTTCGCAACCTCAAGCGTCAGGCCCGCCAGCCCCGTGCTGTCGGCACGGCCCGAGGAGTGCCAGCGAACGACGCCGCTTCCATCCAGCAGGAACACTTGGACCAGGGTGCGGTCGGTAACCCCCAGCCGCATCGAGTAGTCATCGATGTCGCCGTAGAAGGGCGCGACCCAGCGCCGCTCCTGCAGCGGTATTCCGTTGCGCATCGCCGCGTTGATGACGCCGCGCAGCAGGCCCGGTATGCTCGGGCCCATCATCGGCACCTCGCAGGCGCGGAACCCTTCGGCCGGCATGTATTCACGGCGGAAGGGCTGCAGCCAGGAGTCTATGTCGCCCTGCGACTGGCGTTGGTATCCGAACCCGACCAAAGTGATACTGGCCGCCACTGAGTCCGGCAGAACCAGCCTGCTACCGTCCAACGCCGTCGCCTCCAAACGCGGCAATTTCACCCACTTGATTGACGCGGCATTCGCCCAAGCGAGCAGTGCCAAGACCAGGAATGGTATTCTTTTCACGTAACGAGGTTAGACCGACACCCGTCTATGTTCGTATCCGGCCGATCATTTCTCCACGTCGGTTGATCCATACCTGAGAGCGTCCTTACGATAGGCAAGCATAGCTGAGCCAGAATTCTACCGAGCAGAAGAAGAGAAGCAAATGACGGCCGCGCCCAGAATCTGGAGGGCAAGAATGAGAAGAGCCTGCGCGAACGAGGCAAACCACGTTGTCGACGGTGAGTTCGTTGAGGTCCCGGAATGAGGCCCGCTGGTCGTCAAGGTGAGGTGCCGGATATTCCACTTCGAGTGAATGATCGGCGCGTCACGACAGGATATTCGAGCTGGGCGAGACGATGCTGAAGCTGCGGGCTGCCGCTCTTCGGGCCACCGGATCAGGAAAAGCAGGAGCTACGCCCCCGCAGTCCAAAGGCCTATCCGAACCGGCCGGAGATGTAGTTCTCGGTGTCGGTCTCTCTAGGGGTGGTGAATATCTGTTTGGTCGTGCCGAATTCCTTGAGCACGCCCAGTAGCATGAAGCCGGTATAGTCCGAGACGCGGGCCGCCTGCTGCATATTGTGGGTGACGATGACGATGCAGTACTTCTCTTTCAGGCTCCGCATCAGGTCTTCGATGCGGAGGGTGGCAATCGGGTCGAGCGCGGAGCAGGGTTCGTCCATCAGCAGCACTTCGGGCTCGACCGCTAGCATCCTTGCGATGCAGAGGCGCTGGCGCTGTTCGTCGGTTAGGCGGAGCGCGCTGTCGTTGAGCTTGTCTTTGACCTCGTCCCACATGTGAACCGAGCGGAGGCAGCGTTCGACGATGGCCTGCAGTTCCGATCCGTTGTTGGTGCCGTGGATGCGCGGGCCGTAGGCGATGTTGTCGAATACCGGGAGCGGGAAGGCGTTGGGACGCTGGAAGACCATGCCGACGCGCTTGCGGAGTTCGAGCACGCTTAAGCGGTAGATGTCGCTGCCGTCGAGCAGAATCGTGCCCTTGATGCGCGCGCCGTCCACGAGTTCATTCATGCGGTTGAGGCTGCGCAGCAGGGTTGATTTGCCGCAACCGGACGGGCCGATGATGGCGGTGATGGCCTTGCAGGGGAAGGCGATGGAGACCGACTTCACCGCCTGGAAGTTGCCGTAGAAGACGTTGAGGTTTTGAGTTTCGAGTTTCGAGTTGCGGGTTTCGAGTTTCGGCAGAGAGGGTTCAAGGGGTCTGGGGTTCAAGGGGTCGAGGGTGGACAGCTTAGAGTCCATTTACGATTTCCGATTGGCGATTTCCGATTGTCCGGAACCGGCCCGGCAATCGACACTCGTCATTCGGCAATTCCTCGTCATCCGATTCTCCCCGAGACGTAGTCGTCGGTGCGCGGGTCTTTGGGCTTGGTGAATATTTGTGCCGCTTCGCCCATCTCGATGAGTTCGCCGGAGAGGAAAAACGCGACCTTATCTGAGACGCGGGCGGCTTGCTTGGTGTTGTTGGTCACGAGCACCCACGTGTACTGCTTTTTGAGTTCGCGCATGGCGGTCTCAATCTGGGCGGTCGATATCGGGTCGAGGCCCGAGGTCGGCTCGTCCATCATGATGACTTCGGGGTCAACGGCGATGGTGCGGGCGATGCAGAGGCGCTGTTGCTGGCCGCCGGAAAGGCGCAGGGCCGAGGTGCTCAGCCGGTCTTTGACTTCATCCCAGAGGAAGGCGGAGCGGAGGCTGTGCTCAACTAGGTCGGCCAGTTGCTGCCGGCGATGGTGGTGCTGCAGGCGCGGGCCGTAGGCGATGTTGTCGAAGATGGTGCCGGGCAGCGGGACCGGCGTGGCGAAGATGAGCCCGACCCGCCGGCGCAGGACGTCGATGTCGAGCCGGCGGACTTCGGCATCGTCGAGCAGGACGTCGCCGGAACGCATGAACTCGCGCTGGGTTTCAATCAGGCGGTTGATGACACGCAAGAGCGTGGTCTTACCGCTGTGCGCCGGTCCGATGACCGACACGATGGTATTGGCTTCGATGTCGAGATTCACGCCCCGCAGTATCAGCCGTTTGCCCACCGCGACCGCAAGGTTGCGGACGGAGACCTTCGGACTAGGTGAAGGTAGAGGTGAAGGTAGAGATGGAGTTCGAAGCATGGAGTTCTTTGCCTTTGCCTTTACCTGGACCTTTTCCTAGCGCATCTTCCTGGTCAGGCGGTACATCAGGAGATAGGCGACGACGTTGATGAGGAGAATCGCGATGATGAGCAGCAGCGCGGTGCCGTAGGCGCGTTCCATCGAGAGGCCCTCTCGGGCCAGGATGTAGAAGTGGACCGCCATGGTGCGGGCCGGGTCGAAGAGTGACTTCGGCATGAGCAAGGAAGAGCCGGCAGTGAAGATGACGACCGCTGTCTCCGCGACGCTGCGGCCCATGCCGAGGATGACGCCGGTCAGAATGCCGGGCAGGGCATTCGGCAGGACCACGCGCACGATGGTCTGGGACTTCGCCCCGCCGAGCGAGTAGCTGACTTCCCGCAGGTTGTAGGGCACGGCGCGGATGGCCTCTTCACTGGTGCGGATGATGGTCGGCAGAATCATGAAGGCGAGCGTCAGCCCGCCGGCAAGGAGGGACCAGCCCATGCGCAGCCGGATGACGAAGAGAATGAAGCCGAACAGGCCGAAGATAATCGAGGGGACACCGGCGAGCGCGTCCGCGCCGAAGCGGATGACCCGCGTGATTGGCGACTCGCGGGTGTACTCGCACAGGTAGACGGCGCTGCCCACGCCGATGGGCGTGGCGATGGCAATCGCGAGCAGGCTGATGTAGATGGTGGCGATGATGGTCGGCAGGATGCCGCCCTCTTTGCCCATCCGTTCCGGCATGCCGAACAGAAACTTCAGCGTGATGACGTGTGCGCCCTTGCTGGTGATGAAGCCGATGATGAAGAAGAGCACGACCAGCGTGAACAGCGTCATTGCCGCGAGCGCGAACCAGACGATGCGCTGCCAGGCGAGAGGGCGGAGAATCATGAAGAGAAGGTAGGAGGTAGGAGGTAGAAGGTAGAAGGCGAAATGGTCCGACTCTCGGGAATCCGGGAATGTTCACTTGATCCCTTGATCCCTCGATCCCTTGCTCCCTGTCCTGTCATGTTCTCGGCCTCGCGATGACGAGCGCGATGGTGTTGAGGATGGCGATGATGACGAACAGGACCATGCCGGTGGCGAAGAGCGCGGCCTGGTGGTCGCCCGAGGCATAGCCCATTTCGAGCGCGATGTTGGAGGTCAGGGTGCGGACCGGCTGGAGCAGGGAAGTGGGCATGGTCAGGGCGTTGCCCGCGACCATGATGACGGCCATGGTCTCGCCGATGGCGCGGCCCATGCCGAGGATGAACGCGGCGATGATGCCGGAGCGGGCGGCAGGCAGCACCACGCGGTGGAGCGTCTGCCAGCGAGTGGCGCCCAGCGCGAGCGAACCCTCTTTGTACAGCGGCGGCACCGCGTTCAGCGCGTCCAGGCTGATGGCGATGACGGTCGGCAGAATCATAATGCCGAGGATGATGGCCGCGGCGAGCACGCTGAATCCGGGCCCGCCGAACGTCCGGCGAATGAACGGGATGAGCACGACCACGCCGATGAAACCGTAGACCACAGAGGGTATGCCGGCCAGGAGCTCAATCATCGGCTTCAGGATGCGTACGCTCCAACGCGGGGCGAACTCGGCAAGGAACATCGCGCACGACAGGCCAAGGGTCGCGCCGATGATGACCGCGAGAAGGGTGACTTCAAGTGAGCCGACAATCATCGGTAGGATTCCGAAGCTGCCCTTGCTTGGTGCCCAGCGGGTGGAGGCGATGAAATCCCAGACGCCGACCTTGGCGACGAGCGGCACGCCCTCGCGGAAGATAAGGTAGGCGATGAGGAATATCATCGCCACGGCCGAGAACGCGACGAGGAGAAGGCCTTTCTCTATCAGCTTTTCGCGCATAATAGGAGAGGGATCAAGGGATCGAGAGACAGAGGGATCGAGTGGCGGACAGAAATCGGACCTCGGAGGCTGCTCCGGTCACTCGTCATTCGGAATTCGTCATTCGTCACTTGATCCTCGTGAGTCCTTCTTCGGTCAGCGTACGCTGGCCCGAGTCGCTGAGCACGTACTCGATGAAGGCCTTGGCCGTGCCGGTGGCTTCGCCGTTGGTAAGGAATAGGAACTGGCGTACGACCGGGTACCGGCCGCTGCGGATTGTGGCCTCGGTCGGAGCGACGCCGCCCAGCAGAATTGCAGCGACGCGTTCGTCAATCAGGCCGGAGGAGATATAGCCGATTGCCGCCGGGTCGGAGGCGACGATTTCGCGCACCGAGCCGTTTGAGTCCTGCACCAGAGCGTCGGGCGCGAACGCGGCCGGGTTCGCTTTGCCGTCCTTGTCCTTCGGCATGCCCGCGACCATCACCTTCTCCTCGAAGCTCGCGCGCGTGCCAGAACCTTCCTCGCGCGTGATGGGCGTGATTCGCTGATTTGGACCGCCGAGTTCCTTCCAGTTTCGGATGCGGCCGGCGAAGACGTCGCGCGCCTGCTCCAGGGTCATGACCCGTACCGGGTTTCGGGCATTTACGATCAGGGCAATCGCATCGTGGGCGATGGGGATCTCGACCAGGCCTTTCTCTTCAGGAGTGAGTTCGCGCGAGGACATGCCGATAGCGCAGATTCGGCTTTGACATGCGCGGATGCCGGCCGATGAGCCGCCGCCCTGCACGCTGATTTCCGCATCCGGGTGGGCGCGCGTGTAAAGCTCTGCCAGTCGTTCGGCAAATGGCTCGACCGACGTGGAACCGGCGAGGGTAATCGCCGTCTTGGAGGCGCGACTGCAGCCGAGCGGCAGCAGGAGCGCCGCGACGACGAACAGGCGGGCAAGCCCGCGAGATGATGAGTGCGTAATCATGCCATTTGTCGAACCGCTATGCCTTGGATAGCACCCCAATAATATGGAAAGGAATCAAGCTGGTATTAGGTCTGTGTTAAGCGAGTGTTAAGACCGGTTGTTCGCCCGGAGACCAAAACTGAACTGCCAAGCGCAGATTCGTAACCCGCAACCCGCAACTCGTAACTCGTAACTCTCAAGATACGCTTGACTCTGGGACACGCATTTCTATAATCGCACGTGCATCCGTCCGGAACTGTCCGACAGAGGCCGCAAAGGCCAACGGTTCGGCAGCGGCTGGGCATCCAGATTCTCTTTGATTTCTCAAGTATCACCGACGCCATCGGCTTCTGCTCCGAACACGGTCTCGCCGTGCTCGAACTCAACCTCGGCAACATCGAGTTCCAACGGCAACTGGCCGACGCGGGCGAGCGGAGGCGGATTCGGGCGGCCGCGCTCCGGCAGGGCGTGGCGCTGGCGATTCACGCAATCGACGGGCCGTCTTTCTTTATCCCCAGCGACACGGTGCGCGCGGCCGGGGTCCGGCAGCTCAAGCAGGAGCTCGACTGGGCACGCGGCATCGGCGCGCGGAACGTCACCATGCACCTCGGGTTCGACATGAACTTCGGGCTCGATGGCGGTGCGCGCTACACCCATCAGCAGTTTCCGGACTACTTCCGGAAGGCCATCTCCGAATCCCTGGCCGAACTGAAGGCCTACGCGCGCGGCCGGGCGCGGCTCTGCGTCGAGAACGTCGGCGGGTTCCGGTACGGGATGTTGCCGCCGATTCTCGATAGGTTAGTTGGCGGGAATCTCGGCTTGTGCTTCGACCTCGGGCACCTGAATATCCAGCCGCCGAAGCAGCGCACGAAAGAGCTTGCGTTCTTCCGCAAGCACCGGCAGAGCATCTTCCACAGCCACGTCCACGACAACTCGGGGCTGCGCGACGAGCACAGCGCGCTCGGCCGGGGCCGGATTGACTTCGTGCCGTTCTTCCGCCTGCTTGAGAAGACCGATGCGCTTGTGGTCTTCGAGGTCCGGCCGAAAGAGGCGGCGCTGGAAAGCCTACGCTACTTCGAGAAGGAGATTGAACCACACCTCTGAGGAAATGACCAGTTGCCAATGACCGAGACCCGAGCCGCGTCCGGCCGCTGTCATTCCGAGCGAAGCGAGGAATCTCGCCTCGCTGCCGTGGCAGCCGAGATTCCTCGTCGCCGTGCTCCTCGGAATGACATGACTTGCGCTCAAGGCCTTTCCCGAAATCCGATCCGGAAGACCGAAACCGTGAAGCGGTACCAGGAGCAGAGTTCGCCATGAGCAGAACAGCACGGCTCGAACAGCTTGAGCAGGAGTGCCGCGAGCGAGGCGTCAAGCTCATCTACGACGACCTGCGCAGCGACGGGGGCCTGTGCCGCCTGCGCGACGGCTACTACCTGATTCTGAACCGGCGCCTGGCATCCGAAACCAAGGCCCGCATCATCGCCGACGCGCTGGCGCGCGTCGGGGACCGTCCCCGCATGGGGACTGTTCCCAAAACCGAATCCGCGAGCCCCGAGCCGGCAGCGCAGCCGTTGCCCGCGGCGACTGAGCCGGTCATCGAAGAACGTCCGGAGCCGGTGTACGAAGAGCACCTGACCGGTGTTCCCGTCGCAGCCGGCGTCACGGACGACCAGAGCTAATCCCGGATTGGAGAACCAACGGCGGGCATAGAGCCCGCCGCTGCACTCGTACGGCGTATCCAGTCTGCCGTCTGGCAGTTATCGCACCACGGCCTTCAATGGGACGCTCGTTCCGCCCGCGTTGACGAGTATGTAGTAGACGCCGCGGGAGACGCGCGCGCCGTGGCTGTCGGTTCTATTCCAGAAGACGCGGTGCCGCCCGGCCGGCTGGTTCTCTGCAACCAAGGCCTTGACGTCACGGCCAAGCAGGTCATACACCGAAACCTGCACCCGGCATTGCGACTCGACGTGGTACTCAAGCTCGATTCCTGCCGGCGATTCGCGCAGACTTGCGCGCGCAGCCGGGCGCGGGCTCGACGCGGGCGACTCAGCAATCCCGTAGCCCACATCGCGCAGGACGAAGATGGCGTTGCTGTCAACCCCGATGGCGAAGATGCGCTGCCGAATCGGGTCAATCTGGATGTCAGCCGGGCCGAAGTGGCCCAGGGACAGGCTCTCGACAATGACTGAGTCGGTATTGCAGTCAAAGACCTTCAGATACCTGCAGCCCATGTCTACGTAGAGACGGTTGCTCCAGGGAGTCCACTTCACCCAGAGTGCACCCCACCCGCTGCGGGCATATTCAACCTTCTTCAGCACCGAATCGGTCGCGCAGTCCACTACCCACAGGGTGTCCGGAAGCCCCCCCGCGTTCGACCCGACGATGTAGACTCTGTCGTCGCGGGTATTGAGGGCGATGGGGTTGAGGTCGCCATTGACGATTCCGAGCCGGAAGACACGGAGTATTGAGTCATCCTCGTTGTCAATGACCGCGGCGTACCCCCTGAATGGGGCGCCCGGGCCGAAGTAGGCTTTGCGGTGCAGGTAGCTGAATCTAGGCTCATTCGTCGAGGACGTGAATGAACTTATGTCTATGAACTTGACGAACTGGCCGGACACATGGTCGTAGACGGCAAGAAGCGGGGGGGCGCCCCACTTGCCCATTCCGACGTAGAGCTTGCGACCGACCGAGTCCCATCCGGCGGGACCCACGCCGTATCCTTCGATGGGCGAGGCTATCCGGCGCACGATTGTGTCCGATGCACCATCGTAGGCGAACATCGAGTCGCTGTTGTGGCAGTACAGCAAGTCAAGACCGCTGGCATACACAGACCCGCCTCCGGTCAGCGGCAGCCTCTTGATAATCGTGTCTGCGTCGGCGTCTATGACCAGCGTGATGCCATTGGACCCCGAACTGATCTGGGCGTACATCCTATGCCTGCGCCAGTTCCACGTGAACGGGTGGACCTCGGCCTGCGGGATGGCAGGGATTCTCGCGACCACCTGATAGGTCGAGCACTCCAGCACGATGATTTCAGAGTCCCGCGTGCCCATGTAGAGCTTGTTGAGCTCGGGAACGTAGTGCGAATACAGGAGCCCGGTCCCCACAGGAAGACGGATTACCGTGTCGATGGCCACCTGGGACAACGCAAGAGCCGGAATGAGCAAAAGCAGACATCGCTTCACAACAACTCCAATCCGCGGGGGAAGAGGGACACTTCCCCGATTTCTTTTCGGATGTGTGTCAAGGGCGAGAGGATTCCTGTCCAAGGTAGGACATGTTACCGGCGTTCCGGGATATGTCAAGCTGCGGTCGGGCGGGCATGCAATCCACTGTCACTCGCACGATGGCATTCGACGGCAGCGACGAACCGGGTCTACTTCGTGCGCGAGGAGCGAGCACCAACCCAAGCACAAGGTCACGCCGTCCGCAAGGTCATCGTCACCCGGTAGCCAAGGGCGGCCGGAAGGCCTGACACCCCGGCGGCCAATCTCTGATGCCCCAAATCGGGGCTTTCCGGAGCTGAAACCGAGCAGAACCAGCCCGGAACGGAAGATGGTGCAGTTAGGGGAGCTTCAACCGACATAAGTAGGCGAAAGAAGTCCTGTTAGGCGCAGTCAAGGTCGCCTAAATCGACACTCCGGGAACCGCGGTGCGAACCGTTCTCAGGACGGTTCCCGGGGTGGTTTCCAGGGGGACTCTCGCGGGGGTTTGCGGGCAGGTCCTCTCCGCGATTCTGCTGGTGATTTGCAGCGCGACATGCGGGCCTTTTCGGAAGGCGATTTGCGGACGGGTTCTTGCGGCGATTGCCAATCCGACTTGCGAGACGATTCGTATCGCGACTCCGAAGCCGAGTCGCGGCGCGATTTGCAGAGGGACTTGCGGGCCGTTTCCGACTGCGATTTGCGCGGCGATTCGCGGAGGAAAAGACTGCTGAAAAGCGCGGATCAGGAAGCGGCCGCGCCGCGGGTGACCAGTCTGCAGGTTGCTGCCTGGGTCGTTTGCCACATTCCCGATTGCCGATTGTTGACCAGCGGAGAGCGGACGGCGGTTAGCGGTCCGCGGCGCGCGGGTCGCATTCGCCGCTACGTGTTGTTGAACTCCTCCACGCTCACACCCATCTCACGGACGATCGCGCGGAGGGTTCCGATTGGGATGTCTCCCGGGTGCCTGGGCACTGGGATGGTGATGTCCTTTTCGGCAAGGTAGTAGACCGGGTGCCGGCTGGTTCGAATTTCGCGGTAGCCGTGGCGTTTCAGCTTTGAGGCCAACTCCCGCTAGGAGATGCGGACGAGCTTAGGCATGTACCGGGCGCCGGTACACGTTCACTCCGCCGTAGCGAACCCGCCTCAACTTCAGGGCCGCGACCTTGCGGCGGGCTTCCAGGCAGCTCTCGATGGCGTCTACCGCGTTACGGTAGGCCTCTTCAAGCGTCTTGCCGGATGCGACGCAGCCGCGAATCGCCGGGACCGTGGCGGTGAAGATGCCGTCCTCGTCCTGGAAGTAGTTGATGTCGAATTCCTGATAGGCTTTCATCGCGCCTAGTATACGCTGCCGCTGCCCGGTGGTCAAAGGTCGCGACTGGCCGCCGTTGACCCGCACCAGTGGCGCGATAGCATTGAACATACGCACAA
>CAIVTL010000009.1 GCA_903908785.1 Caldifarciminota bacterium
AACTGCGACTCGGCCGGCTGCATCGGCGTGATGATGAACACGCGCTACGGCTGGGGCACGCCGCCTTCGATGGGCCCGTCGGAGAAGCTCTGCGTCCGGTTCTACGACCACCTGTTCAACTTCCAGGAGTACGTCATCGGGGTGTGCCATGACCGGTCGCGCGAGGAATACTCGGGCGAGTCCCAGTACAATTCGCTCTGGCGCTGGTGCGTCACCGAGTTCAACCTGCTCGGCGACCCGGCCATCGACATCTGGACCGAGGCACCGGGCCAGCTCGCGGTTGCGGCCGCCGACACGATTGCGACCGGCGGGCAAGACCTTGCGGTCACGGTCACGCTCGACGCTTCGCCCCTGGTCGGCGCGCAGGTATGCGCGTGGAAGGGAAATGAGGTGTTCGCGACCGGTCAGACGAACGGCAGCGGCGTCGTCAGCTTGCCGATTCATCCGGCCACTGCCGGTTCTCTGCTGGTAACCGCCATCGGCCACGACAAGTTGCCCGCGACCCGAACTGTCACGGTCACGGCGGGAGCGCCCGAGCCGTACATCGCGTTCCGTCGCTGCCTGGTGGACGACGCCGGCCAGCTTAACCCCAACGGCATCCTTGAACCCGGGGAGAGCTGCAATCTCACCCTGACCATTGCCAATATCGGCACCGGCGCCGCGACCGGGACCCACATCGTCCTTCGCCCGCTCTCGGGACGATTCACGATTCCCGACTCCCTCGCCGACATCGGCACGGTGTCGGCCGGCGACTCGGCAACTACCGGCGGCCTCAGCCTGACTGCCGCACCCGACATCACGCCCGGCTCGGCCGCGCAACTGCTGGCCCACGTGACATCGGACCAGTCGGAGTGGGACGTTGAGTTCGACGTAACCATCGGCTACCCGGGCCGGACTTGCGCCGACATCGACACCGGCAAGGTCGCGCTCACCGTCACGGCGCGCGGCACGGTCGGCTTTGACCGCGAGGCCGCGTCCGCCGGCCGCGGGTTCCGCTTCCCGAAGACCGACACTTCCAGCCTGAACGTCGCCAGCTTCTGCCTGGCCGGCTGCCGGGAATACGTTGCCGACCGGTTCTACAACCAGAGCGATGGCTGCGACAGCGACTGGCGGCTGGCCGATAGCGTGCATGCCCGCGCTCCCATCTGGAACGCCGATGAGTACATGACGTCCGCGTTCAACGACGCCGGCCATGCCAACCCGCACAACGTCACGGTGCAGCAGCACGCGCTCGCCCTGGGCGAGGCGAATAACGACGACTGGGTTATTCTCGTCTACGACGTCAGCAACGGCGGCGCTGAGGCCATCAACGGCTATGCCGGCATCCTGGCCGACTTCGACGTCAAGGCGACCGACCACCTGCACGACCTCGCGTACACCGACGCCGGAATGGCAACTGCCTATATGCGCAACGTCCTCACCGCCGACCGCTGGTGCGGCGTCAAGCTCCTGACCACCGGCGCGCCTGCACACCTCGCCTGCATCGACCACGAACGCTACGTCTATCCCGATTCCGGCTTGAGCGAGAACATGAAGTACCGCATCATGGCCGGTCAGCTCGGGGCCACAAGTTCCGACCGTCCCTTCAACTGGTCCGTGGCGGTTTCGACCGGCCCGCTCAGCCTGCCGCCAGGTGGCAGCCGGCGCGTCGCCGTGGCCTTCGTCGCGGCTCGTGACTCGGCCGGCTATCTCGACGCCTGCCGCCGAAGCCAGGAATGGTACGATGCCCACGTCGGGCTGGCTGAGGAATCGAGCCTCAAGCTTCAAGCCTCAAGCCTCAAGTTGGAGGCATACCCGAATCCGGCGACGAACGCCATCAACGTCCGCTTCTCCTCCTCCCTCACTGCGCCCGCGTCGCTGCGCATCTACGATGTCCAGGGGAGACTGGTCAGCGCGACCGCCGTTCGTCATTCGCCATTCGCCGTTCGCACTTCGTCTTTGCCCGCCGGGATTTACCAACTCCGGCTTACCGCCGGCGACAAGACGCTGACGCAACGCGTGGCCATCGTGCGCTGAGCCGACAAGTCACTATCACCAGCCGCCCGCCCCCTGCGGGCGGTTTGCCTTCCGGTATCCGAGATGGACGCCACGAAGACACGAAGGCCACGAAACGGACAGAACTTGAACCGCCAAGAACGCCAAGGACGCCAAGAGGAACGGACGGACGGGATGGCCACGAAAGACGCGAAAGACACGAAACGGATGGGGCGGAGAGAAATCGGCTTCGTTTCATCCGGCCTATGTCTTCGTCGCTTTCCATATCGGGGTTCCGGCCGCCTTTCCCAGGTTGACATTGCACGAGACCGGTCATAGAATGCTGGCTGTGGAACGGCCACGACTCGCTGAGTTGCTGCTCCTGCTTGTGCTGGCGCCGGCGGCGGCGCTTGCCCAGGCCCAGCCGCCGACCTTGGTCAGATTGCGAGACGCGGTCGGCGACACGATTGATGCGGCTGAACGGGACAGCTTCCGACTGTTCCCGAACACGATCTGGTTCAGCCACGCCGTGATTCTGGCCATCCCGGGACCGGAGTTCTTCGCCGAAGTAACGCTCGCCGGGGCCGGCGCGGCCGAGCAGGTCTACTTCCGCATCATGCCCGGCCAGTTGGAAAGAATTCGCTTCCTCATTGACAATCGTGATTACATGGCCGGGCAGCCTGCATCTGACTCTAGCGCGGCGCGGGCTCTTGCCTCCTTCTGGCAGGCGATTGAGGAGCATCCGCTGCGGAGCATCGGCGGTGAGCCGGTCAGCCTGCCGGTCGCCGCGAGGCCGCGTCTGCCGACGGTGACCAGCGAGAACCGGTACAACTGCGTATTGCTCGGCACGACCCTGGGGTCCGCTTTCGGGGGCTGCATCGGTTCGTGGGCCGGCATCAACCAGGTCGCCAGCGAAACCCGCGACTGCTTCGGCAACGTCTACTACGAGCCCGTCTACGCCGTCAACCACCCGATATTCTGGACCGCCGCGTGTGGCATTACCGCGCTGGGCTCGACCGCCGGCTACCTCATGGGCGACAAGCTCGACCGCAAGCCGCTTCCGTCGCCGCCGGTGCCGAACGAAGGCAGCGGCTGGCGTACCTGCTGCGCAGTCGGGGCAGCCGTGCCCGGCCTTATGCTCGGCACCACCTTCCTCTTCCTTGCCGGCGGGACTCACTATGGCAAGACCGAATTGCTGCGGTCGATTGGAAACGACGAAGCCGGCCTGACTTTCCTGCCGGCCGCGCTCACCGGGGTGTGTATCGCGGTCGAAGCGGCGACCATCGGCTACCAAATCGGGCGCGCGATTGACCGCAAGAATGCCGAGAAGGCGGCGTCGAGACGCCGGGCGCTCGGCCGCTAAAACTGGCGGTAGATTACCCGGCCGGCGCGGATGGCCATGAAGACCGGGTTGTGGCCAAGACGGTAGATGATGTGCCGGTAGTCAGGAACGTCGGTCACGACGATATCGGCGGCTTTGCCCGGCTCCAGCGTACCCACTTCTGAATCGAGCTTCAGCGCCCGGGCCGCGTTGACCGTGATGCCGCGCAGCGCCTCCTCGATTGTCATCCCGTAATGAATGCAGCCGAACTGGGCGGCCATGGGCTGGGCCAGCAGCGGGCACGAGCCGGGGTTGAAGTCGGTCGCTATGGCCATCACGATGCCCAGTTCGCGCATCTTCGCGACCGGCGACTTGTGCGCCTCACGCAGAAAGAAGCAGGTCCCGGGCAGGAGCACGGCCACCACGCCCGCCTGCGCCATTGCCGCGAGGCCCGCGTCGGACGGCTGGAGCAGGTGGCTCGCCGAAGCCGCGCCGACCGATGCCGCGACCTCTGCCCCGCCCGAGGACTCAATCTCGTCGGCGTGGACCGTGGGCACAAGACCGTGCTGCTTCCCCGCTTCGAGGATGAGCGTGCTCTCGGCCGCGTTGAACACAAAGTTCTCGCAGAACACGTCGCAGAACCGCGCGACGCCCTGCTGCTCGACTGCCGGCAGCATCTCGTCAACCACCAGTTTGATGTATTCCTGCTTCCGCCCCTGACCCCTTTCTCCCGGCACGCTGTGCGCGCCCATGAACGTCGGCACGACGCGGCAGAACCCCAGTTCGCCCAGCCGGCGCGCCACCTGCAGCATCCGCAGCTCGGTCCCGGTGTCGAGTCCGTACCCGGACTTCACCTCGACCGTGGTCGTGCCCCAACTCATCATCTCGTGCAAACGCTCCAGGGCCCGGTTGTACAGCTCGTCCTCGGTCGCGAGGCGCGTGTGAATGACGGTCGACAGAATCCCGCCGCCGGCTTCGGCGATTTCCTTGTAGGTCTTGCCCGCCAGCCGCATCTCAAACTCGTTCTGCCGCCAGCCGCCGAACACAAGATGGGTGTGCGGGTCAACGAACCCGGGCAGCACGACCCGCTGGTGGCAGTCGATGTCGAGCTCGCCCGGCTTCGGCTCCAGGTTGCCTTTGGCAACCTCGTGAATCCTGCCGTCCCGAACCCGCACCGCCCCATGCTCGACGATGCCCAGGCCGCCGCCGGCCATGGTCAGTACCTGCGAGCAGTTGTTCAGAACGAGATTGGCTTCAGGCATGGTGCTGCACCGCTGCCCTCAGTGCTGAATCAGGCGCAGACCTTTGATGAGCTGGAACCAGGTCTCGACCCGCACCGTGCCCCTGGTCGTGTCAGGACTGGAGAGCTTGACCAACGCGTAGTAGCGGTCGGCCCATTCCGGCCCGGTGTACACTGCCACCAGGGTTGAGTCCGTAGCCAGTTCCAGGTGGTTGCCGTAGATGGTGGAGTTGAACACGGGCAGCGGGGCCTGTTCGCCGGACGGCGCCGGGCTGAACGCGGTCGCGCGCCAGTCACCGGGCGGGACCACGCCCGTGCCGCCGGGCTCGGTCGGGCCCCAGTCCGGGCTGGCTACCGCGTAGTTCGGCCCGGCATAGCCTGTTGCCCAGTCGGTAATGTAGAAGTCAATCTTGTTCGCCTTGCTCGCGTACGCCATTGGGAACGTCGCGCCACCGCCGCTGTCGCGGACCCAGCCGTAGCCGGGCAGGCCGGCGGCATTCAGCTCACTCACAAGTGTCGCCTCGGTGTGAATCGGCGCGGACGTCGGAGTCTCGGCCGCGGCAAAGGTCGAGGGGCCGAACACAGCGGTCACGCGGTACTTGCCGGTCTTGCCCAGCGGGTTGTGACCGGTCGTGGTCGCGCTATCGGTCACGGTGTCGAAGTCCACCCACGTCGACGTGCCGGTCTCCATGAAGGCGACGAGGTAGCTGTCCGGCGCGCCGCCGGCCGGCGCATTCCAACTGACTCTGATCGTGGTGTCGGTGGCCGTTGTCAGCACGATGTCGGTCGGAGCGCCTCCGGTAAACGACTCGCACCCGGTCAGCGCCAGCGCCGCGACGGCCGCGACGATGAGCAGTCGGACAGACCGGGCCGGTAGGCTCAGCTTCACGTCACAACTATACGCCGGTTGGCCGACGGTTCAAGCCGTGCCGAAAGAGACAGGAGGCGAAGGGGAAAGGAGAAAGGAGAAATGGCAAAGGGCGGGGCGAGGAACGAAGAGCGAAGGGGAAAGGGGAAATGGCAAAGTCGGATGACACAAAGAGTCCGGGGAGCCGAAGCTCCCCGGAGAGTGTTGCGGAACCGTGCCGGTTCAGTTAACCAGCCAACGAAGGCCGCCGAGTTTCTGATAGGCCACCCGGAGCGTGATCTTGTAGTACGTGCCGGTGGGCTGCTCGACGGAGATTATCTTCGCCTTGGCGAAGTGGCCGCTGGATGTCCAGCTCGCGCTGGTGCTCAGCCACAGGGCGTAGACACCGTTGGCCAGAGTAGGAAGCTGGGTGGTGTACCCGCTGGCCGCGGCGAACTTGAAGGCATCGTAGTCGGTCGTGCCCGCGTCCATCAGCGTGTTCACCTTGCTGTTCTGCGTCCAGCCGTAGTCTCCGGCGTTGATGAAGCCAACCGGGAGAACTGTCGCCTGCTGGTCATCGCACACGAAGTCGATGGTCGCCTTGTTCGCGTCGTCGAGCGACAACGCGGACGCCGAACCGCTGGTCGTGAAGGCGAGACCGGACGGGTCGTTGCCGGAGGCGTCGCTGATGCCATACAGCACGAGCGATGACGTCTCAACAACCTTGCAGTCAATCGTTGCCGGGTCGCTCTTGTCGTTACCGTTGACCGCTCGCACGTCGATGGTGCCGGTCGGGGTCGTAACGTCAAAGCTCGTGGACGTGGTCGTGAAGGTCGAGTCGTCGGTCGTAATTTCGTACGACTGCGCGTCGGTGACCGCGGTCCAGGTGAGCCGCAACGTGGCGCCGGTGTTGACGGCTTCGGTGGTGACGTTGGGCTTGCTCAGCGTGACCAGTGTGTCGCAACTCGTGCCGAGAAGCAAGACGACGGCGGCGAGTGCGACTATCAGGGTACTCTTTCTAAACATTATACTCATGCTCCTTCTATGGTTTGGGGCCGGCTCACTTCTTGGTCGGGGGCTTCACGGTACCGCCGCCACCAGTACCCTTGCCCGTCGGCGGCTTGGTGCTGCCCTTGGCCGGGTACTTGGCTTGGAAGTCAAGCACGAGCTTCGCCAGCGAGTCCCGCTCGGCGGTCAGCTTCACGATAACCGTGCCTTGCAGCTCGGTTATTTGCTGCGTCAGCTTGTCTACCTGTCCCTGGAGCTCAGTCACCTTCTTGGTGTCCTGGCATCCGACCACGAGTACCACGGCGAGTATCGCCGCAGCAGCTATCAGCTTCCTCACATCTTCCTCCTTATGTTCATGGCCGCTCGGCCATGGACGGTTTGTCTGCATACATGCCGCTGCAGCCTCTCGTTATGTGGCTGCGCAGCGATTTGCTTGTGGCCGTTGTCATGCGCAACTGCACTGTTAGTTGCCGGGTAATTCTAGGCACGGCAATCTCAGTGTCAAGACCTTCCGCATAGGGCATTTAGCCACATCTACCGCCGGCGGCCCGGCCGCATTCCATTTCTTGCCTTTCCCGACCCCAGGGCTATAATCCAGCGCATGGCCGGTAAGCCGTAAACGGAGGCATATTGGACCTCTTCGACAAGTGCCGTCAGTTTGACCTTGTGCTCCAGTCCGCCATGGCCCGGAAGCGGTTCTTCTACCCCCGGGTCATGTCGCCGGCGGCTGCCCCGCCGACGACCCGACGGCCAGGTTCACCCGAGACAGAACGACGAATGACTGAACCCGAATACCGAATCAATGACCAAGGGAGGAAATGCCCCATGCCTGCACCCAGCCAGTTGCCGTCCGAGCTCGGCCATTGGTCATTGGCTCATTGGGGCTTGATTCGTCATTCGCCATTCGGACTTCGTCATTTCCACCCGGCACTTTGTCATTTCCCCTTGGAACTTCGTCATTCCTGAAGGAGGCTTCCCTGGCTGACACCATCTACGCCTGTTTCGCTGAAGTAGCCCGCAAGTTCGCCGGGCGCACGGCCCTGATGCGCAAGGTCAAGGGGAAATACGAGGGCATCACCTACGCCGAGCTCTCGGCAACCGTTGACGCGCTGGCCGCCGGGCTGGCCGAGCGCGGGGTCAAACCCGGCGACATGGTGGGCACCTACTCGTACAACCGGCCGGAATGGGTGACCACCGACCTGGCCGTCGCCAAGCTCGGGGCCGTGCTGATTCCGGTCTACCATACGCTCGGCGCGGACGCGATTCGGTACATCCTGAACGATGCCGGGGTCACGCACCTGATTGTCGAAAGCCCGGAGCTCTTCGCCAACATCATCCGGATTCTGCCCGAAGTTCCCCCGCTCCGGGACGTGGTCACGGTCTTCGGCCAGGAGCACAAGAGCCGGGCCGGCAAGGAACTGCTCAACTTCGAGGAACTGGTCAAGACCGGGGCCGAGGCGCTGAGGCAGAACCCGAAGCTCGCCGAACCGCACCGGCCCAAACCGGATGACCTGTTCACGGTCTGCTACACTTCCGGCACAACCGGCGAGCCCAAAGGCGCGATGCTTACGCACCGCAACATCCTGTCCAACGTCCAGACCGCGATTCCGCTGTTCGGCATCAACGAGAACGACGTACTGGTCTCGTTCCTGCCCCTGTGCCACATGTTTGAGCGCACCTGCGGATACTACTGCATGCTGATGTCGGGCGCCGCGATTGCCTACGCCGAATCGGTCCAGACCATCCGTGAAGACGTCCAGCTCGCCCGTCCGACCGTGATGATTGTGCTGCCGCGCGTGCTCGAAAAGGTCTACAACGCGGTGCAGGACAAAGTCCTGACCGGGCCGGCACTCAACCGGATGCTGATGAAGTCCACTCTCCGCACCTACGGCCGCTACGCCCGGCTCAAAACCGGGAAACACTCGATTCCGCTCTGGCTCGGGTTCAAACACTGGCTGCTGGGCAAGCTGGTCGTAAACAAGCTGAAGCAATTGGCCGGAGGCCGACTGCGGCTGATGGTCTCGAGCAGCGCGCCGCTCGACCGGAGGCTGGCCCGCATTATCCGCAACCTCGGGTTCAATCTGCTCGAAGGCTACGGCCTGACCGAGACCTCGCCCGCGGTCTGCGCTGCGGTCCCGGGCCAGGAGCGAGTCGGCACGGTCGGCAAGCCATTCGCCGGCGTGGAAGTGCGCATCGGCCCGAACGACGAGATCCTCGTGCGCGGCCCCAACGTGATGAAAGGCTACCTGAACAAGCCCAAGGAAACGGCCGAGGTCATCGATGCCGAAGGTTGGTTCCACAGCGGAGACCAGGGCAATTTCGACGAGGAAGGCAACCTCATTATAACCGGCCGT
>CAIVTL010000010.1 GCA_903908785.1 Caldifarciminota bacterium
AAGTCGTCGCGGAACTTGCCGAAGTCGCCCTGGAGCCGGCCGAGGTGGCTCAGTATCTCTTCGGCCCGTTTCTCAATCTGCAGCCCACGCAGGCCGAAGACAATGGCCTGCAGGTAGGCGTAGAGGCTGTTGGGCGAGACCGGGATGACCCGGCGCGAGACGGCGTAGGCGCTCAGGTTCTCTTCGTCCGGTTCGTCCTTGATGATGGTTTCGTAGTAGACGTTCTCGGCCGGGATGTACATTAGCGCGAAGTCATAGGTGCCTTCGTCAGGCAGGATGTACTTCTTTGAGATGGCGTCGACGTGCTTCTCGACGTAGGCAATGAAGCGCTTGCGCAGGGCCTTCCGTTCCGCGTCGCCGGCCGCGGATAGGCGCTGGAAGTTCTCTAGCGGGAACTTGGCGTCAATCGGCACGAGTTTGGGCCCGAGCCTGATGACCGCGTCCACGATCTCGCCGCTCTGGAATCGGTGCTGGAGTTCGTAGTTTTCAGGCACGACCTGGGCCAGCAGGTTGCCGAGGAAGAGCTCGCCGATGACACCGCGCAGCTTCGGGGCCTTGAGAATCTGCTGGAGAGTGGAGATGTCCTTGCCGACTTCGTATATCTGCTGCGAGGCTTTGGAGAGTTCGCCCATCGTGGCCGAGACTTCGCGGATGACGCGGACCGCGTTGTCGAGCCGGGTATTGACTTGTCCGGTGGTGTCGCGCATCGAGCGGTCGAGCCCGGTCAGGCGCTGCTCCATCTGGAAGGTCATCTGGGTCAGTTGCTGGTTGGCGGTCTTGGTATTGTTGTTGACGGCGTCGGTCGTTTCCCGACGCAGGGCGGCTATCTGGTCCTGCATGAGCTTCAGGCTCTGTTGGTCGGATTGCTGGCCGGCCACGCGGTTGTAGACCAGCAGGACGAGTACGAGGATGGCGGCGGCGCAGCCGACGACAATGACCGTTCCGAGAGTACCCATAGCACCATGAGGATAGGGCGGCAGGCGCTTTGGTCAAGCGGGGCGTTCGGAGGAATTGGCGATTGACGATTGGCGATTGACGATTGGCAATCGGCAAACAGCGGGATTGCCGGTTCTTGACTGGCGCGGGGCGGGGTGTAGGCTGTCAGGGTGCATGCAGAAGTGGCGAAGTCCCAAGTAGAAATGCCAAAGTCCGGCGGCGAACCGGGGCGCGTGGGCCGACTTCTACCGGCAGTGATGCGGTCTTGCGGCTACCTCGCGGTGCCGCCTCTTCTTTTCGCGCTGGTTGTGTCCGGTTGCCACAAGGGAGGCAGGCCGTCGGTGCCGTACGTGTTCGGGCCGCTCGCGGGCCAGCCCGGCGAAACCCTGTTCTTCCGCGCGGTCGCGCGCGACCCGCGGGGCGGCAACCTGTCCTACCGCTTCGACTGGGGCGATGGTTCGACCCCGGTCTGGACCACGGAGCTTGGTTCCGGGGACACGTTCGGGATGCCGCATGTCTTCGCTGACACCGGCGGGCGCAAAGTGACGGTGCGGTGTCGGAATGAGGAGAGAGTGGAGAGCGGCGAGTCGGGAGTGCTCGCGGTCCAGGTCGGGTTCCTCGGCCCGGTGACGCCGGCGAGCCCGCTTGGGCCGGAGCAGGGCATCCTCGATTCGATGTTGGTATTCACGGCCGGCGCCCAGCACGTCCGCGGCGAAAGCGTGTCCGCGCAGTTCGACTGGGGCGATGCGCTCGGAAGCTGGACCGGTTTCGTGCCGGCCGGCGCGACCATCGCGGATAGCCATCGCTACCAGCAGACCGGCACGTTCCCGGTGCGCGTGCGCGCGCGGGACCGGGCGGGCAATGCCAGCCCGTGGTCCGTCGCCGCACCGGTGGTCGTCGGACTCGTGCCGCTGGGCCCGCCGCTCGCCGTCCGGCTCACGTCCGGGTCCGGCGTCCAGGTGAAGGTAAGATGGCAGACGGGCACGAACGAGGATTCGGTCCGGTACGCGGTCTGGTTCCGGCAGTTCGACAGTACCGGGTTCATCGAGGTCGCCGAGGTCGCCGGGTTATATGCGAACCATGACCCGCTCGGCGCAACCGGCTGGTACACGGTTTCGGCCCGGCGTTTGGCCGAGGAGGTGTTCGCCGCCGAGACCCTGAGTACCGTCCCGGTCTTCTCCGACACGGTCGTGGTCCACGAATTGAACGCGGATTCGCTGAGCGGCTACGGGTGGGACAGCGTCTCGGGCGCGGGCCGGCAGGGGGTGATGCTTGATACGACCGAGGCCGGGCTGATTGACTGGTACTACACCGACTTAAGCCCGGGATACATGGGCCCGGCGTTCTACTTCGCCAGCGCCGAGTTCGGGCCGGAAGACCCGGGTGGAGTCGTGCCTTCCGGGCCGTGGCGCCGGACCCGGCTGATGGGGATACTGGGCAACGTTCAAGACCCGCTGCCGCAGTACGACTCGCTCTACTACCAGCGAGTGGTTGACGTGAGTTCTTCCCAGGCCAATGTGGCGGTGCACACGCCGGAAGGCCACTACGCGCTAGTGAGCGCGTACGGGCCGAATCAAAGTGCCGGCACTATCAGAGTGGTCTCGTGGTTCCAGCCGATACCGGGGCTTCGCCTGATTCAGCATCCGAAGCCGCGGTCAATTCCTGACCGCTAGTTCTGCCTGGTGTCGGTGCCGGTTACGCAGCCCGCGGCCGGCGCGACCGCCGTCTCGCCCGCGTCCCAGCTATAGACAGTGTTGAGCAGTGAGTTGAAGAGCTCGTAGGCGCGCGTGCCCGAGCCGCAGCCGTTCACGATAAAAGAGAAGGCGAAGGTATCGGTCTGGCCGAAGAGGAAACCGGACAGGCTGAACACGCCGCGGATGTAGCCGGTCTTGGCCGCCACGTGGGGGCCGACGTCGAGGTTACGCTTGATGAGCGTGCCGGGCCGGCCCGGGACCGCCAGCGTCGAGATGAACAGGTCGCGCCACTTTGACTGGTAGACAGTGACAAGCAATCCGGCCAGGGTCCCGGTGGTAGTGCGGTTGCGATGGGACAAGCCGCAACCGTCCCAGACCCGCAGGCCGGGATGCGCGACTCCGCGCTCGTCCAGGAACGAACTGATGAGGCGGGGCGCGTCGACCGAGTGATTGCGGCTGAGGATGTCGAGCATCCACTCGGCTTCGGAGTTGTCGGACTCACGGTCGGCAAGCACGAGATGGCGGTAGCCGGGGAAGTCCGGCCGGTCGTTCAAGCCCAGCGAATTAACGAACTTGCGGTTGACCCGGTGGAGGTGGGAGCGGAGGTTGGTGGAGTCGAGCCGGGCATCGAGCACGCGCACGAACGATGAATCCCAGTGCTCAAGGGCGCAGGCGGTGACAAATAGCTTCTGGTTCGAGGCCGGGGACAGCGGCAGTTTCGACCCGAGGTCGTAGAGGAGCGAGTCGTCCGAGCAGGAGTAGATGGCGATGCCGGTGCGCCAGCCGGTGCTGCCGTACGTCCGGACCTGGGCATCCAGGCCGGGCTTGAGGTCGAACCGGTGACCGGCGACCGCAGCCGGGCGCGGCGGCGGCGGGACCGGGGTGTCGGCGTTGAACGGGACGAAGGTCAGCGCGAGAATCAGGACCAGTAGCATCGGTTATGCGGCGAGTTCAAGTCGCTAGCGTTTCCCAATCAGGAAGTCGTGGGCGGATATCGCGGCCAGCGCGCCGTCGCCGACCGCGGTCGCGACCTGGCGCAGCGGGGTATTGCGCACGTCGCCAGCGGCGAAGACCCCGGGCACGCTGGTGCAGAGCCGGTCGTCGGCCTTGATGTTGCCGGATTCGTCGAGCGCGAGGAGGCTTGAGCACCAGGCGGTGTTCGGCAGCCAGCCGACATAGATGAACGCGCCGCCGAGCGGGAGGACGAAGGTTGACGCGTCTTTCAGGTTCTTCACGGTAATGCTCTCGACGCGCTGCGTGCCGTTCACCGACTCGACCACGCAGGAAAGATGATAGGTAACGTTGGCGCGTTCCCGCAGGCGCTGCTGCGCGAACGGGCACGCGCGGAACTCGTCGCGGCGGTGGATGATATGGACGCGCGCGACGATGTTCGAGAGGTAGAGCGCTTCGTCGATGGCCGAGTCGCCGCCGCCGATGACCGCGACCTCGCGACCCTTGAACAGCGGGCCGTCGCAGACCGCGCAGTACGACACGCCGCGCCCCGAAAGCTCCTTCTCGCCGGGGACGCCAAGCAGCTTCGGTTTGACGCCGCTGCAGACAATCACCGTCGCGGCCGCAACCGGGCCGGCGGTGGTCGCGACCTCAAAGCCGGCGGGAGCGGCGGTGATTCCGGTCGCCTCAGCGTTCAGTACGTCGCAACCGAAACGGATTGCCTGTTGTTCCATGGTCTGGGCGAGCAGCATGCCGCTGACCGGCTCGGAGAATCCCGGGTAGTTTTCGACTTCGGAGGTGAGAGCCATCTGGCCGCCGGCGAATGACTTTTCGAGGACCAGCGCCTTGTGGCCGGAGCGGGCGGCGTAGATGCCGGCGGTAAGACCGGCCGGGCCCGCGCCGACGACGAGGATTTCGGTCTGCTTCAAGGCAGAGTATTCTAAGAGAAAAGGCGCGGAAGGGCAAGCGCTGTTGCACCTTCCGCGCCGAGAGGTCCGTGAGGGCCATCGCGCAAGCTATCGTTCACCGAATGTCGAGATGTCTCCGATTCCCGAAGAGCGTCACCATTCGGCAACATTCGCGCTTGACAGCGGGACATGTCAGCATAAAATCATGCGTGGCGGGGTCTGCGCCCGGCCCGGACTGCGGTGGTGTGCGGGCCTGGCGTAAGTCCGGCGACTCCGCGCGTGACTTGTTCTGATGCACAAAAGGAGGAACTGTGCGACTGACGAGAATCATCCTGACCGCGTTAGCGGTCGCAGTGTGCATGCCATCAGTCGGGTCGGCCCAATACGCGCCGAAATGGCACGTCGGCGACTGGTGGGTGATTAAGACGTGGCATAAGTCGATGTCTGGTGAATGGGTATGGGACCACATGAGGTACGACATTGCCGACGCCGAGAAGGTCGGTAACCGGGAGTGCTTCGTGCTCGAGACCCGATTCCAGGGACTGACCGACAGCCTTTCAAGTACCAAGATCGTGCACTACGTGCGTACGGACGACTGGCTCGTGGTCCGGCAGATGCTAACCTGTACGTATCAAGGCGTGCTCCGTTCCGATAAGTTGGACCGCCCACTCGGGCTGTTTGGCCCGTTTCGGGGCGGGGAGTCAAGGCTCCCACGATTCCCTTTGAAGCCTGGCGACAACGGTGACACCACGTTCAGACTCACAGTGCGCGACGATTGCGCGGCCATGCTCCGTGAGATATCGGGAGTAGCAGATTCCCAGAAGGTGAACCGTCTCCTCGCGGAAGGAGACACCGCTGGCGAGCGTGTCATGCGTCCGTCTGGCGTCGTCTACCAAGTTCGGGAAGAGCTGAAGGGCAACGTCGGGTCTGATCCGCTGCTCGGCGAAGAGGAGATCACCCAGAGCCTCCAACTATGGTGTGATGACCAGCCTTGGCGGTTGTACGAGGAGCTGGTCAACTACCACGGTGCGGCCCGCATCCGGGACGTGATTGAGCGGTCCTGGCTCGTGGCCAGTGGTCACAGGGAGAGGTAGTAGTGAATACGAGACTGGGTCTGATATCGATACTCCTACTGGCGGTCGCATCCGTCGTCTGTACGCAAGCGCATGCCCGACAGTACAACGAATCCGGCCAGGTCAATGAGCCATGGTCTGGATGGTGGTGGCCCCGGTACCACCCGGATGTGGGGTCTTGTCCCTATCAGCATCATTTATGGGAGGGCCCGAACTTCCAAGGCGGCGAGCCGGGTCCTATCTACGACCTCGACACGAAGTACTTCTGGCGGCCGGGATCGGCCCGGACAGATGCTCAGTTTTGGGAGAAGGACAGCCATCGGGTGACGAACCCGAACCTCCAGTGGGCGGGGCATTGCGCCGGAGTGTCTTGTGCGCAGGCGATGGAACTGGACCCGCCCGTCGACTGCGGGGCGCTTACGCGGGACGACCTAGAAGGTCTGCTCGGCGAGACTTGGATGGACGCCGATGCACTTCAATTCGGTGACGGCAGCAGTCCAATTAAGCCGAGTTCGATGTGGGTTGCCCTGCGTGCCTGCTTGGGCTTAGGGCAATACCATAGGCCGTTCGTCGTGGACTTCTATACTGATGGTCCCGGCAGCTATCAGAATATCGAATGGAACTACCCAGTATTCGCCTACGAGATGGAATACGACGTGAACGAGACTGTTTTTCCCGCCATTGCCACGGTGGACCTGACGCTGCACTACGAGGATCACGTCTACGAGGCGGGTTACGCTCCCGGCAATGCCGCATACCAATTCAACTGTCCCGTGCAGCGAGCGGCAGGGGGGCTATGGATCCCGCTAGCAAACTCAGGCACGTGGCTCTACTGTCACGGTCCGGGCCAGCCTCCATACAACACGACAGCTCCTCAGTGCGCCCTATTGCCGACGGGCAGGTCGGAAGAACGACACTCGCGCAATCCGTGCATCAACTACGACACGCTCAAGCGGGTCATTGACCACACGACGATTGTCATGGATGACGAGTTCATGTTTGACGCGGATCCTTACCCTCCTCCCGACACGCCGTGGGTGCAACGTCCGGGCTACTCGGGGAGCTGCTGGGCAGTCCCGGGTTGCTATGAACAGCCGTGGTTCTTCATGAGTTGGCGTCCGCGGTTGGGGCGCAGCGGCCCTTGGCGCTTCAAGGTATACAAGACGCCGCAGGCGGGAAACGACACTCTGAATAGGCATGTGGAACTCGCTGGGATAGGACCCTGGCCCACATTCTACAACCAGGCTGAAGCGCCGTTCGATACCTGGGTGCAAGTTGGGAGAGACACGGTGTTGCCTGCCGGGACGTTCATCGCTGTGTACGTCAGCAATCGTTGGGCGATCCCGCTTCCCTGCCTCACATACATGGACGCGTTTCGAGCGGAGTACATAGGTCCGAGCGGAGACGGCGGGGCCAGTTCGTCTGCCGTCGCACTCGGCGATGAGACGCAGCGTGTCCGGGTGATGCCGAACCCCGTCGGGAGAATTGCGCGCATCAGCTATACGGTACCCAACAGCGGACCCGTCGTTCTCGCGGTCTACGACGTGACCGGAAGGGTTGTGCTGAGAGCCGCTCAAGGCATCCAGCACGCCGGTGCTCAGAATGCGACCATCTCGGTCGCCGGACTTCCGGCCGGGACGTACATGGCAAGGGTGAGCGTGAACGGCGTTAACACCACTTGTAGGTTTGTGGTGTGCAGATGAAGCCGGTCTGCATTCTGCCGAGAGGTACGGAGAGCAACGCCGGCCCTTAGATAGGTCTGCGGGCCAATACGCGCAGGAGCACCGCGAGGTGCTCCTGCTGATTCAAAGCGGGACGCGAGCACTATGTCCGCGTCCGGCGTTCGCCTAGCGCACGAGTGTCAGTTTCTGAACCGCGGACTTGCCGGTGTCGCAGTTGACCAGCCGGGCGAAGTAGACGCCGGGCGCAACCGACCGGCCTTCGCGGTCGGTCGCGTGCCATGAGAGGCTGTACCGTCCGGGCTGGACGAGGCCGCTTACCGGCACGGCCACGAGCCGGCCGGTACGGTCGTAGACCTTGAGCGCGATACGGGACGCGACCGGGATTTCGTAGTTCAGCCGCGCCGCGGACCGGAACGGATTGGGCGTCGGTTCGAGCAGGCGGAACTTGAGCTGCGCGCCCGCGGCGCCGGCCACGCCGACGTTGGGCGACTGCATGATGCGCGCCATCCAGTCGTGCGTCAGCCATTGCTGGTACGGGTCCTGGTTCGACGAGAAGTAGGAGCGCAGGTCAATCGGCGGGGTCGCGTCGGCGCCGACGCCGAGGCCCGGTGACGTGTTCGGCCAGTGCATGACCATCCAGACGTCGTTGGTGTTGGGGCGGGTGATGTCGAAGTCGAAGGTTATCCAGCCGGGCGCACTGGGCGTCGAGACGTTCTCGACCCGGCCGACCTCGGCGGTCGTGTCGGGCATGCCCGCGGCGTCCTCGCAGACCATCACGTAGTCGAAGACCTGGTTGGCGAGGTTGACGTAGATGCGGCCGCCGGTGATGGCGTAGGGCGCGGGAAGCGTCGGCGTGTAGCGGACGTAGAACTTGTCGTTGTCGTTGCGGCCGACCCAGTAGAATGCCTCAAAGCCGCCATCGTCGTACATTATCTCGTAGGTCACGTCGAACTCCAGCCGGAAGGTGTCGTTCGCCGGGTAGAGATCGTCGGTGCAGGTGATGACCGCGGTCGCGGTGTAGGCGCCGACCTGGGTTATCGCCGTCGGCGGCAGTGGCACCGCGACGGTGTCGTCGGGCGAGATTGTGCTGGTCGTGGTTGACTCGGAGTAGACGACGGCGCCGGCCGTGTCGCGGATTACGAGCAGGCAGTTCATGGCGTCGCCGTACGAACCGTTGTTGACCACGGTCACTGCCGGCGTGAACGAGGCGCCGACCGTGACTTCGCGGTTGGGCGGGCCGATGCGGATGGGCGCGCCGTCGTGGAAGCACTTGCTCTTCATCACCATTGTATCGTCGCCGGGGTAGCTGTCGCCGGGCAGGGTCGTGTAGAAGACGAATCGATACATGTCGAAGGTGTCGGGAGTGAAGTCCGCGAAAGACGCCTCAGTGGAGGCCCCCGGCGGCAGGGGCGAGCTCGTGGTGCTGTCGCGGTAGAGGAGGCTGTCGGCGCCGTTGTAGACTTCCAGGTGCACAGGGATGGCCGTCGTGTCGTCGCCGTAGTTGGCAACGTCGCATTCCGGCGAGACGGTGCCGCCGATCTGAAGGTAGCGACCGGGCGTGATGACGGCGTCCACTCCCACGTTGGTGGAAGCGGCTGAGCCGATAATCACGGCGTAGACTTCGCCGCCGTTGCCCATGGTGTAGGCGTGGACCGCCTTGCCGCCGCAGACCGCGAACTGGCCGTCGTCCGAGATGTCGCAGGAGAAGAGCGAGCCGGGCTCCTGGTCGCGCATGATGCTGAATATCGGTCCGGCGCTGTCGCGGTTCTGGACCGTGAAGACCTTGTAGGTCCCGGAGGTTGAGTACTCGCCCCACGAGGCGGCGGCGATGCGCGAGCCGTCGCGCGAGAGCGCGACCGAGGGCACGTACGAGCCGGTGGTGCCGTAGCCCTGGTAGACCCAGAGCGGCGTGGAGGAGCTGGAATCGAACACGCAGAGCTTGCCGTTGTCGTACGCAGTGCCGCAGGCGATGGTCGAGCCGTCGGCGGAAATGCCGACGCCCGCGACCCACGGGTTCCCGACCGAGGCCTGCCACTTCATTACGTAGTTCGAGCCATCCCATGTGAAGAGCTTGAGCTTGCCGTAGTAGTCGCCGGTCGCGACCATCGACCCGTCGCCGGATATGGCTGCGGCGAACTGCGTGCCGCTGTTGGTCGTCCCGATGGGGATGCCGTCGCGGTACGCGCCGTCTTCATAGACGAGGCAGGAATCATAGACCGTTACCGCGACAATCGAGCCATCATCGGAGATATCGATTCCCTGCAGACGGGAGGGTTCGCTGACCGGCGCGGTATAGAGCGTATCGCCGGTCGCCGCGTCCAGTCCGTAGAGTGTGCCGCCTTGCACGGCTATGACCTTGGAACCGTCGCGCGACGCCTTGGAGAAGCCATTGGACGTCCCGGGGTAGGCGTACTGCCAGTCCGGGAAGCCGGAATTGCGCGACCACTTGACCGCGGCGTTCTGCGACGACAAGGTCAGCACCTGGCCGTCCACCGACGAGCCAATCTGGCGGCCGTTGTTACTCCAGGAGAAGTCCCCCGGGCTTTCCCAGAGCGGGATCTCACTGGCCATCGTGCGGTAGTAGTCCGCGCGCTGGGCGTTCAGGTACCAGTTGGCCAGCACATGCATGCCGTCGCCCGAGACCTCGGTGGCCTGGACGATGCCGTAGCGGTGGTTGCGGTCAACCCAGAGCACGCCGGTGTCGGCCGGGAAGCTGGGCGGGTTTGCGCTTGGGACCGGCTCGGGGCTCAGGTACCCATGGCCGGTGTTGATGCGATACGACGTCTGCTGAACGCCGTCAGCGCCGGTAACGGTTACCGGCTCGATCCCAACCTGGCCCGCGACGAGCAGGCAGGGGAGCAGCAGGACAATCAGTTTCTTCAAGGTCTACCTCCTCTAGCTATTCGGTGATTCACTTCGGGCGGCTCAGCAGCACGGCGAGCAGGGCTCGCTGGGCGTGGAGCCGGTTTTCGGCCTGGTCCAGCACAATTGACTGGGGGCCGTCGAGGACTTCTGCGGAAATCTCTTCCCCGCGATGCGCGGGCAGGCAATGGAGCACCTTGGCGTCAGGTTTGGCCTGGGCCATCAACTCCCGGTTGATCTGGTAGGGCCAGAAAATCTGCTTCCGTTGTTCGGCTTCGTCTTCCTGGCCCATCGATGCCCAGACGTCGGTGTAGACGAAGTCCGCGTCCTTTGCCCCGGCCTTCGGGTCGTAGGTCAGGACGATGCTCGCGCCGCTCAGCTTGGCGTATTCGCGGGCCCGGACGACAATTGCCTGCCGTGGTTCGAATCCTTTGGGCGTGGCCACGCGCAAGTTGATACCGACCAGGCCGCAGGCGAGCATCAGCGAATTGCAGACGTTGTTGCCGTCGCCGGTCCAGCAGATGGTGGCGCCTTCGAGGTTGCCGCGATGTTCGAGCACGGTCAGCAGGTCGGCAAGAATCTGGCACGGGTGTTCTTCGTCGCACAGGGCGTTGATTACCGGCACCGTGGCGTTCTCGGCCAGTTCGGTAATCTTCGAGTGCTCGAAGACCCGGGCGATGATGCAGTCAACCCAGCGCGACAGGTTGCGCGCCACGTCCGGCACGGTCTCGCGCTTGCCCAGTCCGATGTCGGTCGGCCCGAGGTAGGTGGCCGTGCCGCCCAGGTCCTGCATCGCCTTCTCAAAGGTGACGCGGGTGCGCAAGGACGGCTTCTCGAATATCAGCGCCGCCATGGTTCCGGGCGCGAGGTCGAGGCGGGGCTGGTTCTTGAGCGCCGACTTCAGCTCGATTGACTTCTTCAGGAGCTCGAGGATTTCATCTTTGGACAGGTCGTTGATTGATGTCAGGTCTTTCTTCATAGTATGTAGCGGCTCAGGTCCTTTCTTCACGGTCTACCGAGAACTCAGAGTCCTGAGTCCAGAATCCAGAGTCGTGAATGCTAGTGCCAGAATGGGCAAAGGCCGGGTTCTCTGAATTCTGGATTCTGGTTTCTGGATTCTGCACTATCTGGTTCCTAAAGTATGTACCGGCTCAAGTCTTTGTTCTCCACGATGTTCTTCAGCTTGTCACGAACATAGGCCGCGGTGACCGTCTGCGCGGTGACCGACGGATCCGGCAGCCGGAAAAGGATGTCGTCGAGCAGCGCGGTCATGACGGTGTGCAGCCGGCGGGCGCCGATGTTCTCGGTCTCGCCGTTCACCCGCTCGGCGATGGCGGCAATCTCGTTCACGGCGTCCTTGGTAATGGTCAGCTTCACGCCTTCGCTCGCCAGCAGCGCAGTGTACTGCCGGGTGAGCGAGTTCTCCGGTTCGGTCAGGATGCGGCGCAGGTCGGTGCCGGTCAGCGGCTGAAGCCCGACGCGAATCGGGAACCGACCCTGGAACTCGGGGATCATGTCCGAGGGTTTGACCTTGTGGAAGGCGCCCGCGGCGATGAAGAGAATGTGGTCGGTGCGCAGCATGCCGTACTTGGTGAGCACGCTTGAACCCTCAACCACCGGCAGCAGGTCGCGCTGCACGCCTTCGCGCGAGACGTCCGGGCCCGAAGTCGAAGGCGCGGTTGTGACAATCTTGTCAATCTCGTCGATGAAGACGATGCCCGACATCTCGGTGCGCTGCCGGGCTTCGGCAATCACCTCGTCCATGTCAATCAGCTTCTGGGCCTCTTCCTGCGGCAGCAGGCGTTTCGCCTCGCCGACGGTCAGCTTCCGTTTCTTGGTGCGCTTGGGCAGGGTTGCGGACATCAGGCCTTGCAGCTCGATTGCCATCTCCTCGCCGCCCATCTGCGACAGCATCTCGGAGAACGGCGTGAACTGGCTGGCGGATTCGGTCTCGATGCTCTGCTTGTCGAACACGCCGGTGCGATATAGCGTGCGAAGCCGGTTACGGGCTGCGGCCACGGTTTCGCCGGCGTCGCGCGCGCCGAGCCGCGGGTCGGCCATCAGCAGGTCGAGGATGCGCTCCTCGGTCATCTCCTCAGCCCGTTTCATTACCGCCTGCATCCGCTCGGCCTTGACAATGTTGACGCCGATTTCCATCAGGTCCCGAATCATCGAGTCCACGTCCCGGCCTACGTAGCCGACCTCGGTGAACTTCGAGGCCTCGACTTTCACGAACGGCGCTTGAGCGAGGCGGGCCAGGCGGCGCGCGATTTCGGTCTTACCCACGCCGGTCGGGCCGATGAGGATGATGTTGTTGGGCATGATTTCGTCGCGCAACTCCTCCGGCACCTGGTTGCGGCGCCAGCGGTTGCGCAGCGCGATGGCCACTGCCTTCTTCGCCGCGTCCTGGCCGATGACGTAGCGGTCGAGCTCGCGGACAATCTCCTGCGGCGTCAGCGCCTGCGCCGGCTGCGGCGGCGCGGCGACCGGCTCAATCGGCTTTGTCTTTCGTGGCATGGAGGACGTATAGAATAGGGGAGAAGTCACGCCAGTCAAGCGGACATCGGACGGAGGATGGAGGATTGAAGATGGAGGACGGAGGATGGAGGAACCAGGAACCAAGAACTCCGAACTGAGAACTAAGTCGGAGGATTGACAGGACGGGCTTAGCGCCTAGACTTGGCCCGCTATGAACTCGGACAAACAGTCCGGCCTCGTCTCGCTCGCGGTCGTGAGCTCGCTCTACGTCGCGGCGCAACTGCTCGCGAACGTGACGAGCCTGCGCATCCTGATGATTGCGAAGTTCAGCATCGACGCCGGCACACTCATCTACCCGTTCACGTTCACCCTGCGTGACCTCGTGCACAAGAGCGGCGGCATCCGGGTTGCGCGCGCCGTCGTCATCACGGCTGCGGCGGCCAACCTGTTCATGGCCGGGTTGTACTGGCTCGTGGCGCGGCTGCCGCCCGACCCGAGCGTGGGCCCGCAACTTGCCTTCGGGCAGGTGCTGTCACCGGTCTGGCGGCTAGTGTTCGCGTCCATTGTCGCGCAGGTCGTGTCCGAACTCGTGGATGGTGAAGTCTACCAGCTCTGGGTAAACAAGCTCGGACACAAGCTCCAATGGATGCGCGTGCTCACCTCGAACTCGGTGAGCGTGCCGCTCGACTCGGCCCTGTTCTGCGGCCTCGCGTTCATCGGTCGGATGCCCTTCCTTGTGGTCGTGAGCATCTTCTGGGCCAACGTTATCGTCAAGGGAATCACTACCCTTGTCAGCCTGCCGTGGATATACCTCGTGAAGGAAAAGCCCGCGGCGTAGAAATCTTACCGCCAAGACACCAAGGCACAAAGGCCCGGAGCTTCGGGCATTTGGTCATTCGGGCTTGATTCGTCATTCGAGCTTCGGACTTCGTGCTTCCGCCCGTTAGAGACGGGCGGAAAGCTGGAATCTGACGTTCCGGGTCGCGAAGTCGTAGATACTCTCGTCTACCCCGACGTCGAGCTTCAGGCCGCGATACTCAAGCCCGACGCCCCAGCACAACCCGATGTCCAGCGCCCGATTGTGGTGCTGGAACACGTATCGCAGGAGGCTGATGCGATGACGGTTGTGGTTCGTGTCCTCAACCAGCAGCCCGCCGCGCTGGCCAACGATGTCCTCGAAGTAGCCGAGCCTGACTGTGGCTACGTCGGCGACCTTGCACTCCAGCCCGATTCCATGTTCCATGTTCTCCCAGAACATGATGGTGCTGTCACCGCCTTCGAGCCACCATTCCATCGGGGATACCAAGTCACGCCAGATATCGCCGACAAGAGCGATTTGCACCGGACCGGGAATTCTCGGCTTGACCACGAGTCCGAGTCGGAGCAGTGACGGGAGTCGGCAGTCGCTACCTGACGGCATGTATTGCAGCTTGTACCCAACGTTCGCGATTGATACTCCAAGCCGAAGTGAATTGAATGGCTGATATTGGACGCCGGCGTCAAGTGCCCATGTTGCTGCATCAACATCACCGTAGAGTGGCATTAGCGGATTCCTCCTGACCACCCACGCAGGGACGAGGAAAGAGTAGATAAACTTGGCAGACAGCCCTGCTGCCAGACCATGCCCGAAGGAATACGCGGCTGACACGCCTGACGCCAAGTCCCATGTTCGGTATCTCCCCAGGTACTCGCCACGCTCGGTCACTACTTCAGTCAGGCCGGTCTGCACATAGGTGACATTGAGGCCGAGCCCCATCTTTCCGCTGAGACGACATGCGGCCCCGACATGGTCGTAGCTCATGCCCGGATACAGGCCCGAGAGCCAGTTGACGTGGGTCCAGCTGGCAGCGGCGCGCGGGCCCGTGGCAAGGCAGGCCGGATTGTAGTATGCGTTAGCATCAAGGTCATCGAGAGCGACGCCGCAGCCGCCGAGCGCGGTGGTGCGGGCATCGGGGAATACCATCAGGAACACGGCACCGGGATATTCAGACCCGATGCTCGACGCCGGCAGGACGACGGCAAGCAGCGCAGCAAACCAGAGGCGTCTCATCACTTGAACCCCACGATTCTTGCGCCGACGAACCACGAACTGCCATGAAGCCAGACCAGTTCGTAGCGATATGGGTTGTATGCGCGGCGTGAAATCTGACCCCAGTCGCCATACCAGCCGCCCTCAAGGCCGAACGCGACGGGCAGCTTCGTCACTAGCGACACGCCGGCAGCAAGCCTCGCCCGCCAGCCGAGGCGATCCCACGCGAACGCATAGGTCGCTCCCGCACCTGCGGTCACATACGGCCGAACAAGATCCAAGTCTGGCGCGAGGTAGTAGGTCGCGGCTGGACCAAACGCGAAGACGGGAGTGTTGGTGAACATGTCACCACTGTCGGGGAACGTGTTGAAGAGGGCCAGTTCCGCGCCCACGGCCAGGTTCGGCAGCACCGCGATGCCGACCCGGAAGAACGGGTCAATCTTGACGTATTGCGAGTCGTGGCTGTAGGCGTAAAGGTCGCCGGAGGAGAAGCGGTAGTCCGC
>CAIVTL010000011.1 GCA_903908785.1 Caldifarciminota bacterium
GATTCGCACGATTACCTCGACCATCGCCATCGAACTCGGCGAGTCCGCCTTCGGCTCGGCCCACTACTACTCGCTGTTCGCGCTCGGGTTTGTCGTGTTCCTGATAGCGCTTGGCACGACCCTCGTCGCCGAATCACTCATCCGGCGCGAGAAGCGGAGCTTCACCCTGTGAGGTCCGAGAGTGGTCCAGTGGCCCAGTGTTCCAGTGAGGAACGCTGCGCCTCGTGGTCTGCCACTTGACCACTAGACCACATGACCACTAATTCACTTCCCGCCCGGAAGCTGCACCGCACCCGGTTCGCCTCAAGCATCGGGTTCTGGCTGCTGGCGATACCGCTTGTGCTGTTCCTTGCCTTCATCGTCTACCTTTGCATCTACCTCTTCAGCAACGGCATCTCGGTCATTTCCTGGTCGTTCCTGACCCAGGCGCCGACCAACGGCATGACCGCAGGCGGCATCTGGCCCTGCATTGTCGGCACCGTCCTCGTCACGTTTGTGTCGCTGGTCTTTTCGGTGCCCATCGGCGTCTTCTCAGCCATCTACCTCTCCGAGTACGCACCCGCCAATCTCCTGACCAGCGCAATTCGCAGTTCCATCCGCAGCCTGGCCGGCATCCCGTCGATCGTTTATGGCCTGTTCGGGGTTGCGCTTTTCGTCTCAGCGATGAAACTCGGCCTATCGATTGCCGCGTCCGGCCTGACCCTCGGCCTGATGAACCTGCCCTGGATAATCGCGACTGCGGAAGAGGCAATCAGCGCGATACCGGGCTCGTTCCGCGAGGGCGCGCTCGCGCTCGGTACGACCAAATGGGAGGCAATCCGTTACAACGTTCTGCCCTATGCGTTACCGGGCATCCTTACCGGCGTCCTGCTCGCGCTCGCCCGCACTATGGGCGAGACCGCGCCCATACTATTTACCGGCGTGACCTACTACACGAGGCAACTTCCGACCTCGCTTTCGAGCAAGTTCATGGCCCTGCCCTACCACCTGTTCGCGCTCGCGACCCAGCACGACAAGCTGCTTGAAGTCCGGCCAATCGCCTTCAGCACCGCGATTGTGCTGCTGGTATTCGTGCTTGCTTTCGATGCGATGGCCTTCGTGTTCCGGCTCCGTTTCGCCGGGGCGAACAAGTGGCAGGTATAGAGGAATGACGATTTCCGATTGCCGATTGACGAATTCGATCGGCGTGTGGCACTGGAGGATTACGCGAAAATGACAGCCGCTATTCGACAATCGACAATCGACAAGCAACAATCCAAGCTAGCCGTCGACAAACTGAACCTCTGGTTCGGCGACAACCACGTCTTGAAGGACGTCTCGCTCTCGGTCCCGCCCAACGCAGTCACCGCCATCATGGGTCCCTCGGGCTGCGGCAAGTCCACCCTGCTCCGCACCATCAATCGGATGAACGACCTCATACTTGGCACCCGGGTTACCGGCCGCATCATGATGGACGGCGAGGACATCCTTGCCGACTCGACCGACGTCATCGAACTGCGCAAGCGCGTCGGCATGGTATTCCAGAAACCCAACCCGTTCCCCAAGTCCATCTTTGAGAACATCGCATTTGGCCCGCGGATACACCACCTCGGTGCCCACTCCGAGATTGCCGAGCGGGTCGAGCGCACGCTCGTCGCGGCCAACCTGTGGGACGAAGTCAAACACCGTCTCCACGACAACGCTTTCAGTCTCTCCGGCGGCCAGCAGCAGCGGCTGTGCATGGCGCGCTGCCTCTCGGTCGAACCGGAAGTCATCCTGCTCGATGAACCCGCGTCCGCCCTCGACCCGCTATCTTCGGCCCGCCTTGAAGAGCTCATCGGCCAGTTGAAGAAGAACTACACCATCATCATCGTCACCCACAACATGCAGCAGGCGGCCCGGGTTTCGGACTGGTGCGCGTTCCTGATGCTGGGCGAGCTGGTTGAGTTCGGCCGCACCGACCACATCTTCACCAAACCGCAGGACAAGCGAACCGAGGACTTCCTCTCGGGCCGGTTCGGATGACACAACCAACTAACCACAGATGGACACTGATGAAC
>CAIVTL010000012.1 GCA_903908785.1 Caldifarciminota bacterium
TCCAACGGCATGCCCAATGGCACTCGGAACCGGAACCGACCGGATTGCCAGAATGAACCACCGCCCGAAACCCGAACTCGGAACCCGCCAATCGGAAGCCTCCTATCCGAAAGATGAACCACCGCCCGACTCCAGCAATCGACAATCGGCAATCGTGAATCGACAATCGTTAGAACCACCGCCCGACTCCGACACCCGGCAATTGGTAGCTTTCATTCGGCAGATGAACCACCGCCCGAAACCGGAAGCCGGTCTTGAGATTTGGGGTTTGGGGTTTGCAGTTTGGGATTTCCCGCGTCCTACGCGGGCGTAACTCGCAACACGTAACGAGGCCGCGCCCGGATGGGCGCGGCCTCTCGGTCTGCTACGGCGTCTGGGTCCAGTAGCCTTTCCAGTACGTGTGCAACGTGGGCCCCGTGCCTCGCGTCAGCTTCACAGTCCGCACCGGCAGCACCAAAGCCGGCACCGAGCCAAGCAACGTGCCGTCCGATGGCGGCTGAGCCGCAGCGGTGAGCGTCATGGTCACGCCGGAAGCAGCAAGGGCCGTCTCCAGCAGATACACGAGCGCCCGCACCAGGTACACCATGTTTCTCACCTCCCTTCCAATGTTGACCGTAAATGCCCATCCGCACCAGCGCGGGCGGTATCCGGCAGCGGGACACCGCCCGCAGACATTGTGGCCCTGCTACGGGGCGATCGGTGCGCTGATGTTGAAGACATCGGACCGAATCGCCTGCAACACGGCCTGCGTGAGGCCTCTTGCAACCCACTTCGCGACTTCCACGGCCGCTTCCTGTGCCGCGGACTCACCCGAGATGTCCTTCCGGCCCAGTGCCCAGAGCTGCCGGCCGAAGTTCAGGTACGACGGGTAGTCCCGTGTCGGCACACCGGATGAGTCGAGCACCTGCTTGACGCGCAGTTCCATCGCGGTAATCAGCGGGAACACCGCCTGAACCTTCGCGTACATCGTAGGCCGCATCTCATCGAGCACGGCCTTTATCCGCTCCGTGTTGTACTTCGTATTCCACTTGGCAATACGAGCAGTCGGGTCTTCCATGTTACTTCACCTCCAATCCGTGGTTAGTTGCCACCCCGGGGCCGGTTCGGCTGCCGCACCGACCCTCGGTCATCCCGGTTCCTTTTCCCACCATTCTGACTTCCCCTCTCGTCTCCTGCTTACAAGAGTATATATGCCGAAGTCGGAAAAGCGGACATAGCGAAAGACCCCGGCTTGCGCCGGGGTCCTGACCGAGCCGGGGGCTAAGGCCGGCACTTTGCCGGGAGTCCTATCAGGTGCCAGGCACGCAGGCCGGGATAGTCCCGCTTGATTCGCTTGAACTCGTCATCAAGCCAGTGCGTCGTCTCCAAAAGCGGCCTGAGCCGGTGCGCGTACTGCGGCAGCCGCGCGAGAAACGCTTCCATGTCCGGTTTCTCGCCCCGCATCACTGCTTCGTCATACTCGGCGACGAGGTCAACTTCGGCGTCGGTGTACTCGGGCAATCCTTTCCAGAATCCTTCGGTTGCCATTCCATGCATATGTCCTCCTCGATAA
>CAIVTL010000013.1 GCA_903908785.1 Caldifarciminota bacterium
GCTTTAGTGACATCGCCTGCCGCCACGCGCGACCACTACCTTTCTACTTACACTTCTTCTTGGGGGCACAACCGCCCTTGCCGCCACACTTCTTCGCCATGACCAACCCTCCTAGAACATCGTGTTGACGATACGCTGCGGCTCAGACCTGTCCGCAGCCGGTTCCCGCATCTCTTCGCGGATGCACTCCTTCACGTACTGCCGGTACTGAATAGCCTTGTCTGGAGCACCATAGTACCGCGCAGCATAGGCCAGTACCATGTCAACTACAAGCTGGTGCGTGTGTACAGGCCACGGAGGTATATCTGATGCGTTGCTCAGGTCAGCCGCGTCGGTGATGATGTACAGTGTCACGTCATACGTAGATGCGTCCGGCATGGGATAGAGGATGATCTCCCCACCGCGCCTCAGGTAGAACTGAGGTATCCCTGCACTGGTGGTAGCGATGCACTTCTGGATGTACTCCTGATGGTTGATCTCCCGAAGCTGAGTGAGTTTGTCGTTCGCATCTACCATCGAGACAATATCGATGTAGCGCACATAGTCGGGGACTGTGTACCCCTCGACGTTCGCTGTCGTGGTGAAGCCATAGGTACTGCGTGTCCACTCAAGAGCCATGTCGATCTGATGGTACGCTGCATTGATCCACTGGTCTCTTAGCGTTTCAGTGACGTACCGAGCATCGTCCCCGTAGGCACGTTGTAGGTGCAGGTCAACACTGGCCTGAATGTCCTCGAAGGTCATACCCAGGACGCCAGATGGCGCCTCTAGCGTGCTGATCGTGGCCCCGGTCACGGAAACGGTAGCCGCCGCCGTCGATTCGACCGCAAACGTCGTCGGGTTGGTGAATGAGAAGCCCGCCACCGGCCCCGCGGTGATCGTGTAGCCGACCGCCACATCGAGGTTGACCACGAGCGTGCCTGTCGTCCCCGCGCTGGCATCCATCAGCAGCCCGCCGGTGCTATCTCGTAGCACGATCCTGCATCCCGGTATGGCCGCTCCCCCGCCGTCACGAACCGTGATCGTGATGGTCGCGGGACCTCCAGGCCACCGCGTGATACTGCGAACCGGGACACCGAGCAGCGCCGTCGCCCCATGTGCGCTCGGGCTGAGCGCTTCCGCCCCGTCTCCCCAGACCATTCCAGCAACGGTATTCCGCCGCCCCATGACCTCGGTGTAGAGGCGTCCCAGCGATCCCGCTGTGGTATTCCTGCCGCCGGCATAGAGTATGCCCGTCCGGTTCCCGCTCGGCGTCTCCACTGGATCATTCGCCCCCGTGAAGTACGCGAGTATCTCATTGTTGGGGAAGGCAGACCGTGTCACGTCCGTGGTGAGGAGGCAGATGGTGTCGTTGTCAAGGGCGTTGAAGCCCCAGTCTGCGGTGTTGATGACCCGTTCAAGGTGTCTGTCGTTTGCGGGGAAGAGAGGCGACGACGACGACCATATCTCGTGTTGCGACTTGTCGATGCCCACCTGGTAGTGCGTCATCAGGAGGTAGTATCGTGTCTGCCCGCTCCAGTCCACAGAGAATGGGAACCCCGAGAAACAACCATCGCCGAACAGCGGCCCCGGCTGCCACGTCCACGGCCCTCCGGGCGCAGGTGCCGTCGCGCACCCGATCTGCCGTGTACCCCAGCGGGTGAACCCTCCGGCGGTCACGTTCTGCGCGAATGGCCCAAGCGAATGGTTCGGGTAGATGTAGTAGAGCGTCTGGCCTCCATAGGTGTACTTCGCGACGCCCGCCCCATTCTCGATTCCGAAGTAATTCCAGTCGGTCGTAACCGATGAACCGCACAACACAGGGTTCGCCGAATCGCGCGTCCATGTGTACCCGTCCGGGCTGGTCGCGTGCCCGACGCACTCTGGGGAAGCGAGAGTAGACGCTCCCCCCCGGTAGAGCATGTGCCAGGTCGTCCCCTCAAGCCAGATCGTGTTCATCCCGCACGCCCCGCCCTCCCATGAGGGAGACGGCAGGTAGGTGAACACGGCGCCAGCCGCCGCGTCATACGTCCATGTCAGCCCGTCTGTGGAGGTGGCATGGTAGAGCGCCTCGCTGCCCCCAACCGGACGCCCGACGAACCAAGCGCGGTACGTTGACCCGTCGAGCCATACCGATTTGAACTTCGCAGAGAAGTCGGCTGGGCCGCCCTGTGCAGTCAACTCAGCCACATCGAGGACTGGACTATTGTAGCTGAGCCTCCAAGGACGCTGGCGGGTGACCGACTCCAGGTCGGGCACCCTCAGGACGCGGTCTGGCACGAGATGATACTCAAACACGTCGCCTCGCGTGGCAGCGCACTTCACCCTCACTCGGAGCGTCCCCGTGCGCTTGAACGGGTCGCGGTCGGCCACAGCGGTACCATAGAACCTAAGCAAATAGTCCCCATATCCGAGTTCAAGCCAACTCTGCGCTCGCAGTGTAACCGCGGTCCAGGCATCGGATGAAGGCGGCTGATACTCAACAACCATGCCCGCCGCGTTGTAGGTCACGCCGGTGACCGGAACCCCCAGGACATCAACCAGCCTCACGGGAAGGTCGCGCCGCTCCACGAACGTCAGAGGGGTATTGTACTCATTCTGATTGACTATCATAATTATTCCCTCTCGGCCACGAACTGCATCAGTTCAAGGGTAGCTATGGCCTGTTGTCTATACACGTCCGGGGCCGTGCGGTCTATGCTATTATTCCACGCTCCTAGGTTCGCTCCGGGCGTGAGAATTGCCGCCTGCGCAAGTGCTATCAAGTTAGACGCTACAGACCGAAACGCCACATCGGCACTGCGGTGGGCATTATCAGTGAGCATCGCCAGTAGTTCGTGGTCCTGACGCCCCTCGCGGAGTGCCTCCCACCAGAGTGTGCTTGTTATCGTCGTCGAACCGATAAACACCGGGGTATTGGACTCCGTCGTGGTGGTGTACTGGTTCCATGAGTTCTTGTTCCCGCTGTTGTCTCCAAATGACCAATGCCCAATCCCTGTTACTCCAATCGCATGAGTGTACCATCCTCGTAATCGGTAACGCGAATGAGGGTCACATGGGAACACCAACCCGACGCTTCCATAGAACCATAGCGTCTGATCCGATGACAGCCTCGCAGTGTAGTAGTCTCGTGTGGCGTCTCCGGAAGCAAGATAGTGGTCAAGGTCAGGGCATAGAATGTCGGGCAGCGTTAACGCTTCCTGATTTGTCAGCGTTTCCGGGGCAGCATAGTTCGGGTCGGAAAAGAACTCGAACCCAACCCCAGAAAGTTGAAAAGCGCGCGCGAAATCCGCAGTCCTATCCGCCTCGGTGTCGTCGTTCGGTTCGTCAATTAGATGTAAAACCAGTTTCGATGGCGGAACACCGATTGTCAGAAGATGATCGCGGATACAGTCCGCCCATGCGGCAATGCGGATGTTGAAAAGCTCCGTCCCGCGCGGAGCTTGTGCGAACGAGTCGGTCATCGCTCGAAAAACACCATATCGCTTGGCATTAGGCCACTCTGCAACCCACGCATCCAGGAAGGCGAACGAAGGAAACCGGATTAGGTGATTATCTTCATCGAACCACGTATGGGTCGGACGCTCCAAAAGTACGTCACTCCCCCACGGAGAGTCCACGTCGCGCTGCATGAATGCAACTGCTGCTGCCCTGTTTGCATCCGTTATGTCATAAATCGGAAAGTTTGTATAGTCAAAAGTACATAACGACAGCCGTAGTGATGCAACGGTTGCCGAGGAGACCCGAACGCTGAAAGGCATCACGATCGGAGAGGGTCCCCCGGTAACGCTAATCGCTCCCATATAGGTGCCCGACGGGAGACTTTCCGAATCCGCCGATACCCATACGAGTCGCGAAACACCTGCTGGCACAGGGACATGGTACACCCCTCCCGAATAGGTCGCATCGGGAAGAGCGACGGCCACAGGAACGTCGCCAATAGTATCCGTCCAGGGCACTGACGATACTCGTAGCCATGATGGGTTCGGCACCCCCGGCATCCCGGAGACCGTCATCGTCGCGGAGATCGGTTCTTCGGTAGTGTTGGTGAGGACGAACGCATCGGAACGTATCTCATTACCAAGCATTGTTATATCTATTGAGGGTGCTGATGGGATAGTGGCAGGGACTTCATGGATGGTTAGCGGATCAAACCGATGTTTCTTCCATGCGAACAGAGCGGGGAATCCACGGGCCGCCAAAATCGGCCCGTACACAGCGAGAACTGATGCGTGGATAGCCGTAATCGGTAATACTATCGATGAGTCGTTTGGCAAGAGCGTGGTATCCGACTCCAAAGCCATCGCCGCTGCATCAAGTTTCGTCGCCAGTGTAGCTTTGGAACCCGTGGTGAGCGTCGATGCGGTCACGTCAACGCGAGCCTGTGCGATATCTCGCGTAATGCGCCTGATTACGCCGCCCTGCGTGACAA
>CAIVTL010000014.1 GCA_903908785.1 Caldifarciminota bacterium
CATCGTCCTCCGGCGGCGGGTTCTCGGGCGGAGGCGGTGGCGGTGGCGGCGGCGGCAGTTCTGGGGCAGGATAGCCCGAGACCCATGATGGGTCTCGGGAAACTCCAAATCCCAAACCCCAAATCCCAAATCGGAGACCGGAATCTGTGTAATCTGCGAAATCTGTGGATAGTCCTCTCCGAGTCGGGCGGCGGTTTGGATTGACACCTGTCTGATTCCGGCATAGAATGGATGTGACAATCTGGAGTCCGCAAGGTCTTTCAGACGCATTTCGGGGGCGTACGGCTTCGACGGAGTGCCTGAGGGGCCAGAGTGCATGGCGAGGGTCCTCGGTTACCTCGTAAATCCCGACCGGGGAAACACAGCTGCCAATAACAGCTACGCACTGGCTGCCTAACCAAAGGGGCCCCTTGACTCGCGAGCTCACCCGGCGCGACGTCAGGGTATAAAAGGGTGATAGAGGTTCCGGTTGTGTCTCAGGGCAGGAACCCGAACATCTCTGGGGCTGGGTTCACCGCGCCTGTCGGTCGGCTAACGGTGCGCCGAGATACATCGACCGACTAACCATGTAGTTCGCTGGCGCCGAACTCTTCGGACGCGGGTTCAATTCCCGCCGCCTCCATGTCGGTATCAGGGCGGTCGCCTCAGCGGCGACCGCCCTGATGCGCTCTGCGCCCGACATGGGCGCACGACGACGACGGACGGGCATTTCCGGACCTTTGGCTCGGGCCGGGCGACTCAGAACCACGGCCGAAGGAACGGACTCCTGTCCGGTGTAAACTTGCCACTCGACACTCGGAACTCGACCCTCGGCAGATGAACCACCGCCCGGAGCCCGAAATCGACGGAATTCCGGGGACACAATAAAAGATTATTGACTCCTAGCGGGTTCGAGGTAGAATGGGGCTATGGCACGCTGGGCTCGGATTGTGGTGCCGTCGGTCCCTCATCATGTTACTCAGCGAGGAACGCGGCGGCAGTCGGTGTTCTTTCACGAGGACGACTACCGGACCTATCTGCGGCTGATGCGGGAATGGTGTGACCGTGAACGTGTGGCAGTCTGGGCGTACTGCCTGATGTCCAATCACGTGCATCTGGTAGCGGTGCCCGAGACAGAGTCCGGGCTGGCGCGGGCTATCGGCGAGGGGCATCGTCGCTACACGCGGGCGGTGAACTTCCGGGAGGGCTGGCGCGGGTATCTGTTTCAGGGACGGTTCGCGTCGTGTCCGATGGATGAACGGTATCTGATGGCCGCAGTGCGCTACGTTGAGCTGAACCCGGTGCGTGCCGGGATGGTGCAGAACGCCTGGGAGTATCCATGGTCAAGCGTTGCTGCCCACACGCGGGGAGAAGATGACCGGCTCGTGAAGGTCGCGCCGATGCTGGAGCGAGTGTCCGACTGGCGCGACTACTTGCGGCAGGAACTGAGCACAGCCGAGTTGAAGGCACTGCGGCGGCACAACCGTACCGGCCGGCCGCTGGGAGACGACGGGTTCATCACACGCCTGGAACAGGTGACCGGACGCGAACTCAGACCACAGAAGCCTGGCCCGCACGGTCCATGGAAACACAAGTGAACCATCGCTGGATGGGAAAGTCTTTTATTATGTCCCCGGAATTATCCAAAGACAACGGCCAAGGGCGCCAAGTTCGCCAAGACCGAGCGGCTACGGCAGACGCGGTTGGCTACGGGTCGAGATTCCGAACGACAACTGTTGACTGCGGCCGTATCAAAGGTAGCCTGAAGGCATGAAAAACCTTCATTCTCTGATGAAGCGGTATGGGAAGGGTTTGCTCGTTTGCTTGGCCGCTGCTGTGGGAGCGGCGGTGATGCTCGGTTCGACGTGCTCCGTGCTCAACAAAGCTCCGTCCGTGCCGGTCATCTCCGGCCCGAGTGCCGGAGTCGTGGGCGTCCCGGTGACGTTCAAGGCTACGGCCACGGACCCGGATGGCGACTCGGTCGCATTTCAGTTCGACTGGGGTGACACAGGTACATTGACGTGGACCAGCCCTGTCGCCTCGGGCGAAACGACTGCCGTCGCGCACGCATACTCAGATTCCGGCGCGTTCGCGGTGAGAGCAAAGGCGAAGGACGCGAAGGGTAAGGCATCGGGCTGGACGGCTGAGCGTGCGTTGAGCGTATTGGCGAAGGCCGCCGGCGCCTACCCGGATAGCGTCTATGCGGAGATCCCGATACCGGCAGGCGGGTGCGCAGGCGCTATCACGCCGGACGGCAAGTATCTTTACGTTGCCAGCGGACAGGGGTCAATGAAGGTGACGCCCATACGCCTGGCAGACCGCACGGCGCTGCCAGCCATCCAGTTGGAATCGGACCCTAACGACATAGTGTCATCGGTGGATGGGGCGCACGTTTTCGTGACACTCGACGACGCCGACAAGGTATTGTCCATCCGTACCTCGGACAACACGATTGACCATGAGGTGTCGGTTGCGCACAGACCTCAGCGCTTGGCGGTAACGCCGGACGGACAGCTCCTGCTGGCTACCGTCATCGAGCCGTACCCGGGGTACGTTCTCTTCCTAAGCGCAACGGACCTAACAGTCGTAGACACAATGCTAGCCGGAGGAGGACCTCAGACTATCGTGATTGACCACGCGGGCGAGCGCGGCTACACGAATTCGGTCGAGGGGTTGATGATTCTGGACCTTGACTCCAGGACTATTGAAGACTCAGTAGTGTCCGTGCCCAACCCGGGAGAGGTCGGCCTTTCACGCGACGGAGCGTATCTATTCGCGGCCAGCCAGAAAGACTCGGGCTTCGTCGTCGTGCGGCTGCCGGACTTGACGATTGAGAGGCGTGTCAATGTGCGAGACCGGTTCTTGCGCGCGCTGGTCACGACCTCGGGAGACGACTATCTGATTCTCTCCTACCAGCACGGCATCAAGTATGTGGATATGCGCGCCTACGCGGTCGTGGATTCGCTCGTGCTGGGTGAGAACCGACGCGCGCTGGTGGTGCACCCGGCCGCGGACACCGTGTACATGGTCGGATACAAGGCAGCTTACCTGATAGGCCCGAGATGATGGGAATGTTGTGCCGCAAATGCCCGACAGAGTCGGGCAGAGGAGGATAGTATGCTCGCAAGGAAGTGCAGTAGGCTAGCAGTCAGCGCGTGGGTTGGCGTCACGGTACTCGCGGTCGCCCTGGTGCAGTCAGCGTTCGGGATGCACGTACTCAGAGGTGAGATTGGCGATGGCGACAGCAGCTTCAAGATCGCCATCATCAATGACATTCACTACGGCGACCCGAACAGCCCCGGCGACTTGAGGAAGGCCATAGACACCATCAACTACTTCGCGTCTACCGAGACCGTGCTGTTCACGATGATTGACGGTGACTTGGCCAATACGGGCGATACCAGCGCGGGGGGATTTCGGGGACACAATACTTAACTCCCTTGACATCCCCGCAAGGGCAATTAAGTAAAGTGTCCCCGAAATAGGTGCGGAATCGGGCGGCGGTCCTACCGATTGGCGATTGCCGATTTCCGAGTGCCGATTGACCGGCGGTGGTTCATCCTGAGAATCCGGCTGGTTCCGGTTCCGGGTGCCTTCGGGCGATGTCCGTTCCGGCTGGCGCAAAGCCTCAGCCGGCACTGATACCCGTTAGATTTTCAGGAGAAACAAAAAACAGAGGCGGGGACGGCCGGGGTGGAACTCAAGCGGCTATTGATTTGACTACCTCATAGAATGGGTTCATCCTAGTGAGCTAGCGGAGGTTGAGATGCTCTTCGCCGCCTGACAAACCGTCGCCCGCCTCACCAGTCAAGTGGCTGATTATACCCCCCCCGGCCCGGTCTGTAAAGTCTTTTTTGTGGGTTTCTGACTTGACCGGAGTCTTGTCAGAAACCGGCGTCGGCGCGGTCCTGGCCGGAGAACTTGTCCTGATACCGGCGCCAGGCTTCCTGGCGGTTGCGCTCCATTTGTTCGACCGTGGCCTGGGATTCGTCGTCGCGGCCGAGGAAGAGGAGCGAATCGGCCAGGACTATGTAGGACGCCTGGTCGTAGGGATCGAGCTCGGTAGCCCGGCGGCAGGCGGTAATCGCGCGGGGGTAGTCGCCGCGCTCGAAGTAGAGCGAACCGAGTAGTCCGAACGTCTGGTGATCTTCCGGGTCGAGCCGGTTCGCGGCCTCGGCGGCGCTGATGGCCTGGTCGAGCTCGCCGGCCTCGCGGTGCAGGTGGGAAAGCCGCACCCGCAGGTCCGGGTCATCCGGGTCGCGGCCGGCCAGCGTTTCGAGGGCGGCTCGCGCCTCGCGCCGCAGGTGGAAATACTCATAGAAGCCGCTGGTCAGTTCCGGCTCGTTGCCGAACCGCTGGCGGATGGTCTCATAGCTATCCAGGGCTTCGTCGGTTCTCCCCAGCCGGCTAAAGCAGTCCATCAGGTAGAAGTAGGCGGCCGGCTCATCCGGTTCTTCGCTCATCGCCTGGCCGAACTCACTGGTTGCTTCTTCAATCATACCGTCCAGGTAATAGTCGCGGCCCAGGCGTTCGTGGGGGTTTTCGATGCTCGGGTCAACCGCCTTGGCCCGCAGGTACTCGGCCAGCGCGCTCTGATACTCGCCGCTCATGGCGTAGGCGATGCCCAGCGAGACGCGGGCGCGGACATTGTCGGGGTCGAGTTCCAGCGCCCGCTGGAACGCGGCCACGCCCTTCTCGTCCTCGCCGGAGTACTCGTGCAGGATGCCGAGGCCGATCTGGATGTCGAGTTCGCCCGGCAGCATCCGGAGCGCCTGGTTGAACAGGTCCTCGGCCCGGGAGAAATTGGAAAGGTAGAGGTAACGGACCGCCTCGCACGCAACCGTGTACGGGTGCCGGTGGTCCACCTCGAGCGCGTGGGCGCACACATCCTCAAGCGTATCTTCCTCGGAGAGCAGGTCGGCGCAGAGCGCGGCCAGGTAGTGGATGTGCAGATTGGTCGGTGCCAGGTGCAGGGCTTCAAGCAGCAACTCCAGCGCCTCGTCCTCATCCTCCCGATAAAAGGCCGTGCGGGCCTGCCGGAACAGGTGGCTCGCGGAGTGGACGCGGCCGGGCTCGGCCGCCGCGCGCCGCTCGGACTGCCGGTCGCGGTGCCGGCGGGGACTGGGAGCCGATTCCATGGCTAATTGTAATACGTTTCCGGGCGCTTGGCAACGATAGGAAAATGACCAAGGACCAAGTCATAATGACAAAGTCGGAGCGGCCGAATAGCGTTCGGTTCCGGTCATTTGCCATTTCCCGTTTCTACTTTCCCCTTGCCTCCTCTATCGGCCGAGGATGGCCCCGAGCGGCTTCAGGACGCCGAAAAGGAACAGCAGGACGATGAGCAGCGTATAGCCCGTGGCGGCAACCAGGCTCAGCACCAGCCGGCGCTGGCGGAACCGGGGCGAGTCACCGGCGGCGACGCCGGCCGTGCCCTGCGCCATCATCAGGATGCCGACAATGTTGGTCAGCCAATAGCCGAGAAGCATCGCCGGAACGAACAGCCGGTGCCAGGCAAGACTGACAAGGCTGGCAAAGAGCCAGGCGAGCGGCAGGTTCACGAACGCGTCGTTCCACCAGGAAAGCGGCGAAAGCAGATAGCCGATGAAAGCGACGATGCCGGAGGCAAACCTGCGGGGCATGCTCTTACGTTAGGCGGAAAACCGCGCCGGTCAAGTGAGACTGCGCGTCTTGACTCCACCCGGATTCGGCGGCACAATACGGCGTGACAGGATGCCGTGATTCGGTGCGCGGCTGCGGCTTGACCGCACCGCACTACCGATGCCCGGTGGTCAAGACAACAGGAGGAACCATGAGATGTAGATTCGGTGGAATCGGACTGCTGCTCGGCCTGCTCTGGGCCGTGTCCCCGGGCCTCGAGTGGCACCGGGCCTGTCCTGAGTTATGCGCGTTCCCCACCATCGTCTCCGATACCGCGAGCCATTGTGGTATCATGTTCGGGGGAGGAACCCGAGACGTGTTCTACGACGACGTTTGGGAAATGCAATTCGTGAACGCGGGTGGTTTCTGTTGGCACCGGGTCAACACGACGGGCACGCCGCCTCCGGGCCGCTCTACCCACATGGCAATCTACGACCCGGTCGGGCGAAGGATGGTTATCTACGGCGGCCGGCAGTCATCGGCGCTGAGCGACGCCTGGGCGCTCAACCTGTCCGACAACTCGTGGCAGCAACTCTCTCCGACCGGCACGCCGCCCGGGGCGCGCTGCCTCGCCGGCGGGGCGTATTGCCCGATTCGACATTCTATGGTCTGCTTCGGCGGCACCAACCTGTCCACCCAGTTCAACGACGTCTGGGAATTGCAGCTCGACAGCCTCTGCTGGCGGCGGATAGTTCCAACCGGGACGCCGCCGTCGGTGCGCGAATCGCACGGCGTATTCCTGGATGACAACCGGCTCATCATCTTCGCGGGCATGTCGGCGGGCGTGTTCCTGAACGACATGTGGGCGCTGGACCTGACTCCGGGCAACGAACACTGGACCCAGCTCAACCAGAACGGAAGCATACCGCGGACAAGGGGTTCGTTCGGCGCCTGCTACGATCCTGAAACACGGAGGTACTTCCTGTTCGGCGGAGTCCTCTACCCGAGCACGCTCTTCAACGACCTGTACGTGTGCGACATGACAACCGCCACATGGACGCAACTGCAGGCAGGCGGCGACGTTCCGGCGGAGAGACGATGCTCGGCAGCGTGGCTTGGTCCTTCCCGCAACCTCGTCCTCTTCGGCGGCGAAGGCTACGACGGCTTCCTTGACGACCTCTACTACGTCAGCGTCGCCAACCTGGCCGTGAGCGAATGGCAGCCGGTCGAACCGAACCGGATGGCCCCGTCGCTCTTCATACCGTCGGTGAGCGGGAGGCCGGTGAAAGTCGGCTACGTCGTCCCGAAACCGGGCACAGCGACGCTCAGACCCACTATGTCAAGCCATGCTTGATTTCTGCCTTAGCTGGTGGCGCATGATTTGGGCGAGATGGCGGTTTTCGTCGTACACGGTTTGGTCGCGCCAGATGGCAAACGCTATCTTCATCAGCAGGTTCGCCAGACA
>CAIVTL010000015.1 GCA_903908785.1 Caldifarciminota bacterium
CGACCGCCCCTTCTCGGGCGGGGTAATCTCAATTGACACCAGCGGCTGCTTCCGCCGGGCGATAAGCTCGGTAATGTGCAAAACTACTCCTCGGGCGTCAACGATACGTCGCCCTGCGTATCAGGCGGCTTACCGGCGTGGGCAACTGACAGTTGGCCATCGGCAGTCGGCAATCCCATGAAGCCGCCAGCCGCTCCTGATGCAGGGCAAGTATAGCGGCTCATGCCCCAAGGCGCAAGCTCAAACGCGGGGAGGAAGCTTCAAGCCCCCAGCCTCGAGCTGCAGGCTGCCGGCCGATATCCCGGGGCGAGTCGAAGGGTCTCTCATGTCTGGGGGCTCACGCCCGAAGGGCGCGCGGCCGTCAGCCGCGGCAGTGGGCTAACGGTAGATGTCCTTGCGATGGCCGACGTACACCACAACCCCTGTCCGGCGTTCATCCTCAATCGAACACACGACACGGGACGCTCCGCGTCGGATTCGATACTGGTCGGCTCGGGTCAGCTTCTTACACCCCTGAGGTCTGGGGTTGTCAGCCAGAGTCTGAATGTGTTCAGCCAGGTTCCGCCGAAGCCTCCGACTGCCGGCCGACAGGGCAATAGAGGGATGGAGTGGCGAGGGAACAAACGACGCGGCGCTGTGCGCAGCGGTGGACGTTACGGCCGGTGCTGAGTTGGCCGCAACGTAGGTCGCTGCATTCGCTGTTACGTGCGCGGCAACGGTGGTCGCGGCAAGCGTCGTGACGTGACAGGCATCGGGCCTCGCTCTGAGCCGGGAAGCGCGGGTCAGAACGACTGTCGTTCCCTGACAGGCTGAAGAGGTCGTGACGACCGGCGGAAGGTCCCGTTTTGCGTGAAGTCTAACGCAACGCAGCCGGCTTGCGGCGGGGTTTGGCGAGGTAGGAGGCGAGGACGCCGAGCTCGAAGAGGACGAACAGCGGAATCGCCATCAGGATTTGGCTGAACACGTCGGGCGGACTCAGGATTGCCGCAACGATGAAGATGAGCACGATGGCGATGCGCTGGTTCTTCATCAGCAGCTTGGGCGTAACGACGCCGAGTTTGGTCATGAAGAACATGATGACCGGAAGCTGGAAGACGACGCCGCAGGCGAGCAGGAACGCACCGACCGTGCCGACAAACTCGCTGATGGAAAGCATCGCGTGGAGCTTGGGCGTCTCGAAACTTAAGAGGAACTTCATGGCAATCGGCACGACCACGAGGTAGGCAAAGGCGACCCCAACCACGAACAGCACCGACGACACGACGACCGCGACCGCGAGGTACTTTGCCTCGTGCTTTCGCAGCGCGGGCCGGACAAACCGCCAGAACTGGTAGAAGAGCACCGGCGCGGCGAGGAAGATGCCGGTGACGAGCGCGACTTTGAGCTGGACGACAAAGGCTTCGGCCGGCGCCAGGAACACGAGGTTCGGCACCAGCCGGGTGAGCAGATTCAGCACCCGCGGCGAGAAGAAGAACCCGACAACCGCGGTCACACCAAGCGCAATGAGCGAGTAGAAGATGCGCTTGCGGAGTTCTTCCAAATGGTCGAGGAAAGTCATGCGGAAAGTGCTCTAGTGCTCAAGCGCACAAGGGAACAGGAAGGGATAAAGGGATCAAGTGATGGAAACCGGTATCAAAACTGCCGGGCACTCAATCCCTTGATCTCTCGATCCCTCTGTCCCTTTCCGGCTAGTCGGCCTTGGGTCCCTTATCGTCCTTGTGGTCTTTTTCGGGTTCGTCCGAGTCAATGCCGTTCATGCCCCGCTTCAGTTCGCGCACGCCCTTGCCGATGGAGCGCATTACTTCGGGTATCCGCTTGGCCCCGAACAGCAGCAGGACGATGACGACGATGAGCAGTATTTCCGACCAGCCTACTCCAAACATGAATAGTTACCTCCGGGCAGTTGGCTTTCTTTCACACTCAGACTATAGGCTCAGCACCGCCACCGGTCAAGCGCCGGCCGGAACGGGTAGGAGTTAGTAAGGTAGCAGTTAGGAGTTAGTAAGGCGGCTGCCCGCGCCCTCCTACCTCCTACCTCCTACCTCCTACCTCCTAACTCCTACCCATGGCTGTCCTTGACCCGGGTCGCGGATACGCGATAATTGGGCACATTGTGAGATTCGACCTGCTTTCGGTATTGTCAGCTCATCCCGGTCGAAGGGAGGAACTTTGAAAGAAGTATCCAGGCGTCACTTTCTGAAGTATGCCGGCCTCGGCGCGCTCGGGTTCATCGCCCGGCCGAGGCTGCAGCCGGCGCTTGAGCGGACCCTGTTTCCGACAGCCGACGCCAGCGACGTAGTCCAGTGCTTTCACGAAGACGCGACCAGCGGCAGTACCATCAATGAGCCGGTCGTGCAGATGATGCTGGATGAGTCCGTCATGGCGCTCACCGGCATCCGCCATATAGGCGAGCGCTCGGCGTGGCTGTTGGCAGAGCATTTCGGTTCGATCGACCGGCTGCGGGATGCAGGCGCCCAGGAGCTGACATCAATACGCGAGATCGGGCCGATCGTCGCGGAGTCGGTGCGCCATTTCTACCGGAGCAGGGAGAACCTGAGGATTGTGGAGAAACTGAAGAAGGCCGGCCTGGCGATGTCGCAGGCCAGGAAG
>CAIVTL010000016.1 GCA_903908785.1 Caldifarciminota bacterium
CGGCCAGGCCTTGAGCCTGGTCAGTCTGAAAGTAGCAGAGGTGCTGGGAAGGGTGTTTGTTGACACTTCGGCCCGGACCGGCAATACCTACACCTATCGCATCACTTTCCTGAAGAGCGACGGCTCCGAGCTTGCCCACTACGATGAACACGTTACCGTCGCTGCGCACGCCGGCCCGGAACTGAAGGCCACGAACCTCGCGGCCGAGGTGGATAACGCGGAGGTGAAGCTCCGGTGGCGCTATCCACACTACACCGGTGACCGAACCGACATCGTCATCGGTTTCAATGTCTACCGCCGCCTTGCGGCTTCGGGTCAAACCCCGAATCCCGAGTTTCAGAAGCTCAGTGCGCGTCCCCTGCTGCGCAGTGGCGACACGCTGTCTCTCCCTGACCATGCGGTCGAAAACGACCGGACCTACGAATACTGCATCACTGCCGTAGACAACATCGGGGCCGAGAGCCCGCGCTCAACGCCGGTGAGTGCTACGCCGCACGACACGCTGGGTCCGCCCCCGCCGTACAACGTTAAGGCCATGGCCCTGCAGGGCAAAGTCCTCGTCTCATGGCAGGTGCCGCTCGACACGCAGCCGCTGGCCGGCTACAACGTGTATCGTTCGTGGTCGATCCACGGCGAGTTCAGCAGGCTGAATCCGACGCTGATCCCGGCCGGGCAGAGTTCCTTGATTGATACCAACGTCGTTTCCGAGAGCACATACGTCTATCGCGTGCGCACGAAGGCCAAGAGTGGGAAAGAAGGCCGGCCTTCTACGGCCGGGTTCGCAAGTCCCAACGACACCGTGCCGCCGGGAGCGCCGACCGCAGTGACCGCGGTCGCGGACAAACACATCGTCCGTCTCACCTGGAAGTCTCAACCCACGCCCGACCTTGCGGGCTACTACGTCTACCGCGCCGAAGACAAGGACAAGCTGTTCCGTCTGCGCAGCACGCCGCTCGGGCCCGACACCACCGAATTCACCGATTCCGGGTTCGGACGCACCGGCCTGTATCCGGGCAAGCACTATCGCTATGCCGTGTCGCAGGTTGATTTCGCCCACAACGAGAGCAAGCGTGACAGCACCATTCTTCTCATCACGGACGACGTGCCGCCTTTGCCTCCGGCCACCGCCTACGGTCGGAGCAGCGATGAGGGACGCGTCCTGCTGACCTGGCAGATGAGTATGTCATCCGACGCTGTCGGCTACCGCGTCTATCGCGACAACGACTCGTTGTTCGCGCATCCGGTCCGCCTGGCCGACCTGCCCCGCTCGGCCCGCGAGTTCCGCGACAGCTCGGCCACCAAAGGACGGCGCTACTGGTACGAGGTAGCGGCGGTGGACAGCGCCGGCAACGAGGGCAAGAGCCCGGCAATGGCCGTCACGCCGGCCGATATTGCACCGCCGCCCGCGCCGACCGGATTCAAGGCGACGCTCAGCAAGACCGCGGCTGAACTCTCCTGGCAGGCCGAGACCGAGTCCGATCTGGCCGGCTACAACGTCTACCGGTCGGACTTGCCCAGCGGCGTTCCGGAGAAGTTGAACCGCGAACCGCTCAGGGAGACGAAGTACACTGACCCCGCCGGCGGCGCGACACACTACTACTGGGTTCGGGCTCTCGACACCTCCGACAACGAAAGCCCCCGTTCCGAAGTCGTCCGACCGACGCAGTGAAGCAGGGCCAAACCCGAAACTCGAAGGACGAATGACGATTGAAGTCCGAAGCTCGAATGGCGAATCAAGCACGACGCAGGAAGCAGGCATGTTTTCGAGGCTCCATCGTCGGCTCCAGGCAATCGGCTGTCTCCTGACGGCCCTCGCGCTTTTCCCTTCCACGGTCCACGCCCTCAAAGTCCCGCGCCCGACCTACTCCTTGGACTTCGGCGCCTACGGCGAGCTCAATGGTTCCTCCGACTCAAGCCGTTTCCGCCATCCGCCGCAGGCATGGAACTTCACGCTGAACGGCTCGCTCAACTGGACATTCCTAAACCTCGGGCTCAACCTGATGTACAACTCGGACGACCGGTTCACGACCCAGCGCATCAACCAGCTCAACTTCAACCCGTCGTGGAAGTGGGGCCGGATTTACGCCGGCGACTTCGCGACCAGCCTGACCCCGCTCACCCTCTCCGGCGTCACGCTCTATGGCGGCGGCATCGAGCTCTTTCCGGGTTCGTTCCGGTTCGCCGCGCTGGCCGGCCGGTCCAAGCGGGCTTCGACGGACTCGCTCAACTTCTCCTACACCCAGCACATCTACGGATTCCGGCTCGGCGCCGAGCAGTTCTCAATCACCGCGCTCAAGGCGATTGACGACACGACCTCAAACTACTTCACCGACTCGACCCCGGCCATGGCGCATGACAATCTCGTCGTTTCGCTCAACTCCCGTTTCAACATCTTTCAGGCCCTGTCCTGCGACTTGGAGGCGGCAGGCAGTGCCTTTACCCGGGATATGCGCAGCGACACCATCATTGACACCGTGCCGGTCATCAACCGGATTCCCCAATGGGTCTGGAGCGTCTACCAGCCGCGCCGTTCTTCCTACGTCGGCTATGCCCTGCGCGGCGCGGTCCGGTATACGCCGAGCTTCATGAACCTCGGGCTCAGCTTCAATCAGACCATGCCGGGCTACGCATCACTCGGCACGAGCTATCTCAAGACCGACTACCGCGACGTGCGGGCCGATGTTTCGACCAGTCTGATTCCCAAGACCAACATCGGCCTGTACTGCGAAGCCGGCAACGACAACCTGTTGAGAGACAAACTCGGTACGACCCACAATACCGAGTTCGGCGGCACGCTAAGTGCCACGCCCATAACACTCCTCAACATCGCTGCCGCCTACAGCCACACCGCGCAGGTCAAGACCGCGACCAACGACAGCTTCGGGCAGAACTCGGTCACGCAGGTAGTTTGACCCGAGAGGGTAAGAAACATTGAAGAAAATGCGATAATGGTCATCAGCAGGATGCTGAAAGGGTAAAAAAATACCATGTAGAGCGGGAATTTAAAGCGCTGATAATATACAGTGAAAAGCAGGATCGAGGCCAGGATAGAGATGGCCGCCAGGCCCAGTGACAGAAGCGGGGGGTAATCGGGCATCCTGCGGATGCCAAGGGCAATAATA
>CAIVTL010000017.1 GCA_903908785.1 Caldifarciminota bacterium
ATCCAACACCGATTGTTCTTCCGCTGATAGTCCGATAGCTGCTGCTGTCCTGCTCATGACCCAGCATACAATACTCGCCACTATAAGTCAATGTATTTAAGACGCACTACACTAGCTGATTCCTTCCCCGACGCGGTCAGCTACCCGGCGACGCTGGTTGCTTCGCGGCCCGAAGGACCAATGGCAGACTCATTCCACAACGCTGCGGCCCGATGGGCGGGGAGTCCGAGCCGCGCCATCACAAAGACCTACCTGGGTCAGCCCCATCCTCTGCTCGCCAAGTTGCTGCCGCGAGTGACCTTCACAAGAACGCAGGTGTTCATCCCGCCCGAGTTCCACGGAACCCTCGAGCAAGCAACGATGGGCGGGCGGATCTACAGGATGGACGCACTGAACCGCCTTCTGCTTGAGGCCGGGTTCACTTTCGACTCGACTGAGATGCCGACCATCGCCAAGATTGCGGTCCTGTTCGCGACTTTCGGCCAGGTCGTTGACACCTCGGACCGATTCCGCTTCGTTCCGAGGTCGACTGACGTTCAATCTGGCGGCGGCTTCCCGGGCCAATTCCGCTCCGCCCCAATGCCAACCGATTCCCAACCCGGGCACGGCTTCCCGGCCATCACGTTCCTGTCGGTGAAGAAGGGCGAATGGCAGCATCCGGTACACAAGGACATCCGACGCGGCGTGCGCGTGGACTGCATGGTCGATGGGAGGCGGACGGACTTCTTAATCGAGTTCACTGGCATGGCGCGCGCCGAACCGGATTTCCTGTTCACGACACCAGGTGAGTTCTTGATGATGTTTGAAGGAATCCCGCTGCCGTTGCCGGCCGTGAGACAGCAACGCGGCTCCCGCTCCACGGACGACCCGCAGTGGAACTTGGCGGTGACGTGTGATAGCAGTGTCTGGTCGGAGTCGGAGTCCGGATTTCGGGGACACGGATTTCGGGGACACAATACTTAACTCCCTTGACATAGAGACGGTGAGGGATTAGACTGGGGCATGGCTAGAATAGCACGAGTAGTTGCGGCGGAAGTGCCGGGGGGATTTCGGGGACACAATACTTAACCACCTTGACATCGAGGCGGGGAGGGGTTAGACTGGGGCATGGCTAGAATAGCACGAGTAGTTGCGGCGGAAGTGCCGCATCATGTGGTCCAGCGCGGGAACCGGCGTCAGCCGGTGTTCTTCAGTACCGCGGACTACAAGGCATACATACGGCTGATGGCTGCCTGGTGCGGGCAGGAGCGGGTGGATATCTGGGCCTACTGCCTGATGCCCAACCATGTGCACCTCATAGCAGTGCCCGGGAGTGAGCGCGGACTGGCCCGGGCGATAGGCGAGGCGCACCGGCGGTATACGATGCGGGTCAACCAGCGGGAGGACTGGCGCGGGTATCTCTGGCAGGGCCGCTTCTCGTCATACCCGCTGGATGAGCAGTACCTGCTGGCGGCAGTCCGTTACACCGAGTTGAACCCGGTGCGGGCCGGCCTGGCTGACCGGCCCTGGCAGTATCCGTGGTCCAGCGCCGCGGCTCACGTTAGAGGTAAAGACGACCTGCTGGTGAAGGTGAAGCCGATGCTCGGCCGGGTCGAGAACTGGCGTGAGTATCTGGGCACCGAACAGGACAGCACCGACGTGGAACTCATCCGGCGGCACTCGCGTACCGGCCGTCCGTTGGGCAGCCATGACTTTGTCGAGTCGCTGGAAACTAAGGCCGGCCGCCCGCTGGCTCCGCTCAAGCGCGGCCCGAAACCGCACAAGAGATGGCGGCGTAAGGCAATCAGGTAGCGTCTGCTCTGAATAGCAGACCACGCAGCCGAGCTGGTTCTGGTGCTATGACCCGGGGTTTGCCGCATACTGGGGTCGGGGTCTGGAAGGAGTGGCGGGCAATCCGGGCCCGGCTGTAGGCAGTGCAGCCGGGGCGGACATTGCTGCCCGCCCCGGTTTCCTTACTCCTAACTCCTAACTGCTAACTACTAACTCCGCTAAAACTTGTACCACAAGTAGACGGCAAGAACGACGAGGAGAGCGGCAACGGTGGTCACCGCGAACGACAACCCCAGCGTCAGCGTGGCGAACCCGAGGCTGACCGTGAAGGTCGGGATGCCGATTGCCAGCGATTTGAAGAAGAAGTCTCGCACCGGGCCGTGCGGGAAAACCCCGGCCATGAAGTACGACACGACGCTACCCACAATCCCGGCAACGAGAACGATGAGCACCAGCAGCCCGATTGACCGTCCGCCCGCGCGCAACGGCCTGTTATTCATCGCCATATCAGAATGATAGCGGCTGCGTGGCTCCAATCAAGAACAGCCCCGCACCAACAACCAGCCGCGATTGTCCGGGCTTGAGTACCAAGTCCAAAGGACAAAGGACTAGGCAAACGGGGAAAGGCCCAAGCACAAATCGGCCTTCGGACTTTCCTATTTCGGCCTTGCTTTGTCCTTTGTACTTTGTCCTTTGTACTTTGCTAATCGTCAACTCCGACCGGCTGGCACCGGAGATGTAGCGCATGGTGCTTCAGGCCAGTATGAAGTCTGCCTGACGGCCGCAGTTGGCGCATTTCCCCTCTTTGATGCCGACGACACGTCCCGCGTAGTTGCTCCGCTCAACCAGCCGGTTCCGGCACTTCGGGCAGAAGGTATCCCGGTCGGGGACTGTCCCTGCATGGGGACTGTCCCCAAGGCCGACGTTGCCGAGATAGACGTAGTCGAGCTTCTCCCTGGCAATCGCCGCGGCCCGGACCAGCGTCGCGGCCGGGGTCGGCGGCTCGCTTGCCCGGTGGCGCGGGAAGTACCGCGAGAAGTGGAGCACGGTCTCGCGCCCCAGGCTTGACACGAAGTCCACCAGTTCGTTGATGTCCGCCTCCGAGTCGTTCCGTCCCGGTATCAGCAGGTTGGTCAACTCAACGTGGCAGACCTGCTTCGCCACCCGGATGGTATTGAGCACGGTGTCGAGGTCACCCTGCACGTAGTCGCGGTAGAACCCGGGCCGGATTGATTTCAGGTCGATGTTCATCGCGTCCACGAGCGGCAGCAGTTCGGCCAGCGGCTCGGGGTTGAGCATGCCGTTGGTCACCAGCACGTTCCTGATTCCGGCCGCGTGCATCAGTTTGCCGGCGCCCACCAGGTATTCGAACCAGATGCACGGCTCGTTGTAGGTGTAGGCGATTGAAGGCGTGCCGTGGCGCTTCGCCAGCGCCGGCAATTCATCCGGCTCGACGTGCCGCGACGGCGCTACCTGCTGCGAGATTTCCGAGTTCTGGCAGAACGGACAGCGGAGATTGCACCCGTAGGTCGCGAGCGACAGGATTTCACTGCCCGGCAGGAAGTGGTACAGCGGCTTCTTCTCAATCGGGTCAACCGCAATCGAAACCACTTCCCCGTAGCTCACGGCCTCAAGCCGTCCACCGACGTTCTTCCGGCCGAGGCATCGGCCGGACTTGCCCTCGGCAATCACGCACTCATGCGGACAGAGAACGCACACGACCCGGCCTGCTGTCGTGGTATCGGGCCTCCAATATCGGGCCGGCTGCATTCCCAATCATAGGTCGGCCAGCCTGCCCGGTCAAGCCTGCGGCAGTACGTCGAGACTGTAAGTTCGTTCTTCGTTCTTGGTTCCTCGTTCTTCGTTCTTCACTCTTCGTTCTTC
>CAIVTL010000018.1 GCA_903908785.1 Caldifarciminota bacterium
GCCTGAGGACGTGCGCTCGAAGCTGGAAGGCGTAGTCCGGATGCTGGCTAATGCGGGGTTCCTGCCGAACCAGCAGAAGTTCAGGCGGCTGGATGCCGGGGTGTACGAACTGAAGCTGCGAGACCCTCCGGTCAGGCTGTTCTGCTTCCAGGACGGGCGGAACTGGGTTTGTACGCACGGACACACAAAACCCGGACCGCATGAATTGCGGACGCACGTCGCCAAGGTCAGAATGCTGAGGAAACGATGGCTTGAGGAGTGTGTATGAGTATCAGCAGCATCGAACGATATCGAGAATGGCAGCGGCGAATAGAGAACGACCCTCTCTTCGTCGCCGAATTGATGAAGCTCGCCTTTGCCGACGACCTTGTCCGGCTGCTTGAGGCCCGCGGGCTCAAGCGGACCGAGTTGGCGGAGAAGCTGGGCACGAACCGTGGCTACATCACTCGAATACTCAACACCGAGTACAACCTGTCCATCGAGACGATGGCGAAGATAGCGCTCGCGCTCGACGCCAGCATCACGCTGAGCATGAAACCGCGAGAGTCGACCCTCCCGGCTGCAGTCGCTGTGCCGGCCTTCGCGGTCCACCGCCGCACCCGGCGCAACGAATTCGTGGCCTCGGACAAGCCCGCCCGCCGTCGGACCCGCAAGCCGTGAGCGAACACTCCGCGATGGAATCCGAACCTTCGGCCTTGACGAGACGAGATAAGTGAGATGTCCCAGAAATCCAATCTTGGAGGTAAGCTGTGAACGACATCATCCGAGCAGCACTGCTTGCTGCCTTGTTGTCTATGGCATGCGCTTCGGTGAAACCTGAGCCCGGACCCAACGTAGCGAATCCATCCCTGCGGGCCACTCTGCTCAAGATGGAGGTGGCGGACCAGAACATCCGGAAGCAGGCTTTGGCGCAGTACAAGAAGACTGGTGACCGAATGACGATTCCGATGCTCTGGGTCTTCATGAGAATGAACTCGGTCGACAAGACGAACACAAGACGCATGCACGGCATCATCGACAAGTACGGCTGGCCTGGCAAGACGATGGTCGGGAGTGATGGTGCTGGGGCCGCTTTCTTGCTAGTCCAGCACGCCGACTGGGATACAGTGTTTCAGAAGAAGTGCCTCCCGCTACTACAGAAGGCGGCCGACGAAGGAGAGGCATCCAAGTCGGACATGGCCTACCTTACGCACCGAATCCGCGTGGCGGCGGGCAGGGAGCAACTCTACGGTACGCAGTGCAGTTGGAAGGACACAATTGTGCAGCTGGAGCCGATCGAGGATAGCCTCCACGTGGACGAACGCCGCGCCGAGGTCGGACTGTATCCCTTGGCGGTCTACATCAAGGTCACCAAGTTCACCATGCAGCACGGAAGTTCCGTCGACAACATGCTCAAGCCCGGCAGCCCGGCCAGCGAATCACTGAAGGAGATACTCGGGCCGTACCTGAAGAGCGAGGATTCCCTCAAGAAGTGACGTGACGCCCGACGGGGAATGCTGGGACTTCGGGGACACGCGACTGGGATGCTATCGGGCCGACGCGCGGTCGTCATTCCTGACGGTCACTGACGGCCCACAGCCTGCAGCCAACGACTGACAGCCTCCTGCCTGTGCTTGTGCTTGAGCTTGAGCTTCCGGGCTTGCGGTTGTCAGCTCACCTGCAGTATGAAGCCGCGGAGGTATTCGGACTCGGGCATGGAGAGCAGGACCGGATGGTCCGGGCCCTGGGTTGTGCGGTCGAGAATCGTGAACTCGCGGCCGACGTCGTGCGCCGCAGCTACGAGCATGTCGAGCATGTCCTGCCAGAAGAGGTAATGGGAGCAGGATGACGAGACGAGTATCCCGCCCGGCGATTGACAACCGTCCAGAGCCTGCTATGCTAGATCGAAGATGAGCATGAGTTCGCTTGAGAAGTACCGGGAGCGGGTTCGAAGCATTGAGAACACACCCGAGTTCCTTCTAGAAATGGTAAGACTCGCCTTTGCCGAGGAACTCTGCCGCCTGCTGGAAGAGCAAGGTGTCAGCCGTGGGCAACTCGCAGAGCGCCTTGGCACGTCGCGGGCGTATATCACGCGAATACTTAGAACCGACTACAACCTGACGGCTGAGACGATGGTCAAGGTGGCTCTGGCGCTCGACGCGCGGGTCGTACTCAGTCTCCAGTCGCGGCAGTCGGCCTCCGCGACCGCTGTCGCGGTGCCGGCCCGCACGGTCCACCACCGCACCTGGCGCAACGAATTCGTGGCCTCGGACAAGCCCGCCCGCCGTTGGAACCGCAAGCCGTGAGCGCCTGTCCGCGCCGACCGCGCTTGACTGCCAGATTCGCCGAGTCATAATCCCACGATGCGGTGGATGACCGAGCTTGACACACTGGGCCGGATTACGGCCAGCCGTCAGGCGTCCAGCGTTGGGCGCGAAACGTCAGGCCTCCCCTCGGCACATCTGTTGCACAGACAGAATTCTCTTCTAACAACCAAAGAATCCGCTGGCACAGCGTCAGCAGTGCTACTCTCGCGCGTACTCTCGCCGCACTGGACGTCGAAAGCAGACCGTCATGCGTCCCGTACGCGGATGCGCCGACCAGTAGGCCTGCTTCTGCTGCTGGCGAGCGGAGCAGTCATTCGTTTTCTTGTCCGTCGACTTCAGGAGGTTTCCAATGGGTGTATCATACATGGTCTACTCGCTAGACAAGGGCATCGACTCGCGATACCATCGGCAGAGCTGCCGCGTCGGTAAGCAGATACTGTCGCCGAACCGGCGGTTTGGTGGTGCCGCGGACCTAGAAGGTCGTGGTTACAGACCGTGCCCGATATGCGAAGCCAACAGACTCGTGAAGGGAGTTGGACGACCAGCACGACCTGCGACCGACTGCACGAAGAAGCCCGGTGATGGCAAGAGGATTCCCAAATGAGAGCGTTCGTTTCTTGCCGATGTAGTCCCATGGCGGCAGTGAGAGCCGTCGTTGTTTTGGTCGCGCTGGCGCTGGTTACGGTCGGCGTGGCACAGGCCCAGCCGGGCGAGTGGTGCGACTTGCCTTTTACGCAGTCGGCGCAGGCCGGCGGACACATCACTTGGGCGGGCGATTCGGTGTATTACTTCCGAGGCGGCATTGGCAACGGCGGCAGTGACTACTACATATTCGACCCCAAGTACAATCAGTGGACCTCGCACACGTTGCCCCAGGAATACGGGAATTTCATAGATTCAGCCAGGGTTAAGGAAGGTTCAGCTTCCGCTTGGGCGGGGGGCAATTATGTGTACGTGCTTGGTGTTTACTACCAATGGTTTCCCGACCCCGGGTGGTTTCCGGGTGTATTCAAGATTGACAGGTCAACCCAATCGTGCTCACTTCGCGCAGGTGTTACTCCTGGCAATGTTGGCGGTGCGCTGTGCTGGACTGGAGGAAACGAGCTCGTAGGACTGGTGTACGGCGGACAGTGCAGGTACTATGACCTCAGTTCCAATTCGTGGAGTACGCCCGCCAACCTTCCAGGTACACAAGGCGTGGGAGCCTGCATGGCTTGGGCCGGCGGTGACACAGTGTACATAATGAGGGGCGGCGGCACTCCTGAGTTCTGGGGCCTGAGACTTCACGGAGGAACTACCACGAAACCGCAAGCCCCCGAGCCGGTCGCCGCCGGAGCAGCATTGGTCTGGAACGGCGAGACCGGCGGTCTGTCCAAGCTGCTGCTTGTCCCGGGTGGAGGTTCTCACGCATTATGGTCTTACGATGTCACTGCCGGCATTTGGGAATCACTGCCGAGTTCGCCACACCCCACAGGCGGAGCCAGCGAAGGCGCGTTGGCCACGTTCGACTGGCGAGCGGACCACATGCATCTCTACGCGTTGCAGGGAGTTGGTGGCCAGAAGTTCCGGAGGTACGGCCCGAAGGTGGCGTCGGATCTGCCGTTCGATGAAAGCTTTGAAGGTAGCTACTTCCCGCCCCAGAGTTGGAAGGTCGATTGGCCGCTCGTGACACGTCGAACCAGCAGTTCGCGTCCGACAGCCATACCATACGCCGGGAACTGGATGACCGTGTTCGCCTTGTCCGGGTCCCCGGGGTACTGGACGGGCTTGCGTACGCCGCCGCTCCTAGTCGGACCGTCCCCGCGCCTTGCGAGGATGTCATTCAGGATGTACCAGTCACCGGAGGGCGACCCGGGAGACACGCTGTACGTCTGGCGCTCGCGCGATGGCAACTACTACAACACAGTCGCGGCCTTCCCCCGGTACGCGAGCCCCACAGGATGGTCCGCGAAAACCGTGAATCTTCAGACCGATGGTGCGGACACTCTGTATGCAGCTTTCTACGCTCATAGCGGCAGCGCGGGAGACAATTACAACATCTACATTGACTCCCTGCACATCTGGCAGCCCTCTACGTACCAAGATGTCGGTGCAACTGCGTTGCTGGCGCCGACCGATACGGTGGTGGAAAACATGCTTGTCACTCCGCGCGCCACCGTTCGGAACAACGGGACGTCAAGCGCTAGCTTCAAGGTCAGGTTCAGAATCGGCAGCGTCTACGCCGACTCACAGCAAGTGAACAGCCTCGCGCCGAACGACAGCGCAACGTTGATGTTCAACTCCTGGGTTGCCGTACGCGGGTCATACGTTGCCAAGTGCTCGACGGCAATGAGTGGGGACGAGGATCCATCCAACGATGCGGTCGCCAAGTCGGTGCATGTTTCCGCAGTGGACGTCGGCGCGGTGCGGATCTTGGAGCCGATTGGCGTAGTCGGCTATGGCGAGACGTTCACACCTACGGCGGTCGTGCAGAACTTCGGCACAGCAACCGAGACGTTCACTGTCAGGTTCCTTATTGGCACGTTCTACAGCGATGATACAACCGCTACCGTGGCGGCACAGGAGCAGGACACGGTGGTGTTTGCAGGCTGGACTGCTGATTCGATTGGGACTCACATCGTCAGGTGTACGACTCGCTTGAACGGCGATGCTGATTCAAGCAACGACGCCGTGCAGGATTCAGTCGTGGTAGTCACGGTTGGAGTCGAGGAATCCGGTTCCATACCGACCAGCTATGCGCTTGCGGGCGCTCGCCCGAATCCGTTTCGCTCGCGCACCCGCATCGGTTACGCGCTGCCTCGGAGCGGTGACGTAAGGATTGATGTCTTCGATGCTTCCGGCATCATTGTACGAACACTGACGTCAGGGCCGCAGGCACCCGGGTTCCACGACGTGACATGGGACGGCCGAGACGGAGTCGGCAGGCTAGTACCCGGAGGCCTGTACTTCTACCGTCTTGAGGTCGGTGACTTCACGGCCGTCAGGAAAGCGGTGAAGACCGACTAGGCGGAATGCGCTCATGGAATCCGACCGCCTGGGCCTTGACGAAGAAAGGATGAGTAGCATGTCCCCGAAATCCGCAGCCAATGCGCCTAAGGAGAGTCACCAGTTGGGGCTCAGAATCGGCATGCGCTGCAAATGAACAGAGACGGAGCGCGTGGCCGGGCAGTGCAGCCAGAGTACTTCTGCGTCGCCTTTCTCGACCTGCTTGGCCAGAAGACTAGGTTGGATGCGATAGCCCGCTTGCCGCTTCCTGTGCAGGATACCCCCGAGTTGCGCGAGCAGTTCGAGCAGGTCTTCACGCCGGTCCGCAACTTCCATGACTGTTTCTTTGATGCACTTGATGTCATCAACTCCATCGGCACGGGTCGGCCGCCACACAGAGACGGGCCGGCTGCGGCTGGGCCCGCAGGGTCTGTTGCTGGCAGACTGAAGTACCAGGCCTTCGGTGACTCGGTGTTTCTGTACCTGCCCATAGACCTCGCGAGTCCATCACAGTCCGATGCCCGGCTCATCAGAGGGTTGCTGCTCGCACTCGGTTGGGCGATGGTGGGAATGATGAACGAAGGTGTGTTTCCGCGAGGCGGCATTGACATTCACATTGCGGCAGATCTCGGATACGGAGTCTATGGGCCAGCAGCATGCAGCGCCTATCGACTCGAGTCCTGCGAGGCGGACTATCCTCGCATTGTTGTCGGCAGCGGTTTCTGTTCGTATCTTGAGTCAATTGGTGCTTCAATTCCCTCTCTGTCTGAATTCAGCGGGCGCGTCACTTGGCGAGATACGGACGACCTTGCTATTCTCGATTACCTGGGAGAGGCGTTCCGCCAGGAGAAGCAGTTTGACCCGGCCGTTGTCAAGGAAGCCTACGGGCGAGCGAAGGCACTCCTCGATTCCTTTCGACAGAAAGGCGACACTCACCTAAGGGCTAAGTACGGACGTTTGGTGCACTATTTCGAGTCCCGCGTCAATCTCTGGAGCGACCAGGGGATTTTCGGGGACGCCGTAGAGAAACGGGGACACGACTGAACCCCTGCCGGGCCGACGATCGGCGCGCAGGATGCGCGCAGCCTCCAGTTCCCAGTTAGCAGGTTGCAGTCGGCCGTCAGCCGTCAGCTAACTTGCAGTATGAACCCGCGGAGGTACTCGGACTCGGGCATGGAGAGCAGAACCGGGTGGTCTGGGCCCTGGGTTGTGCGGTCGAGAATCGTGAACTCACGGCCTACGTCCTGCGCCGCGGCCACGAGCATGTCCAGCATGTCCTGCCAGAACAGGTAGTGCGAGCAGGATGATGAAACGAGTATCCCGCCCGGAGGCAGGAGCTTCATCGCCAGAGCGTTTATCTGCCGATACCCGCGCATGCCGGCGTCTTTGTCCTTCTGCGCCTTGATGAACGCTGGCGGGTCGAGGTTGATGAGGTCGAACTGCCGGCCCCGCGCGTCGAGTTCGGTCAGGGCAGTGAACGCGTTGTCGGTGGCGAACTCGCACTTGTCCGCGACTCCGTTCAGCACCGAGTTGTCGGTGGCGATGGTCGCGGCCGCGGCTGAGGCGTCCACTGCCACCACGCTTTCCGCCCCGCCCAGCGCCGCGTTGATGGCGAACGAGCCGGTGTACGAGAAGACGTCCAGCACCTTGCGCCCGGCCGAAAGCTGCCTGACCTTGCGCCGGGTCAGGCGGTGGTCAAAGTAGTAGCCGGTCTTCTGGCCGCCGGCAGGGTCAACATAGAACTTCACTCCGGTCTCGGAAATCACAATCCGCGGCTCGGGCGTGCCGAACAGCACGCCTGCGCGCCGGGGCAGGCCTTCCGGGTCGCGGAGCCGGAAGTCGTTCTTCTCGATGACCGAGGCGACGTCGAAGACCTCGCGCAGGGCGGCGACGACCAGTTCGTGCCGCATGTCCAGACCCAGTGAGTAGGTCTGGACCACGAAGTGGTTGCCATACTTGTCAATGACGAGCCCGGGCACCCGGTCGCTCTCACTGAACATCAGCCGGAAGTCGTTCTCTCCCGGCAGCGACGCCTTCCGGTACGCGAGCGCCGTCTCAATCCGCCGCTGGATGAGCGCGGCATCCAGCTCTTCGTTCTGTTCCGAGTAGAGCCGGACGCGGATTAGCGAGTGCGGGTTGTAGATGCCGGAGCCAAGCAGCCGCTTCCGGTCGAAGACCTGGACCGTGTCTCCCGGTCCGGGATTGCCTTCGGTCTCAGTGACTTCGTTGGAGAAGACCCAGGCGTGCTGGCCCCGGCTCTTCTTGCGGACAACGTGAACAACCTTAACCGGCATTGAGGAAAACTCTAAACTCCAAACTCTAAACCCCAAAGCCCGGAGACCCCAACCAGCACTCTGATCATTCCCTTCATTCTTTCTGTCCTCCTTAGAGTTTAGGGTTTAGGGTTTTGAGTTTGTCCCGTCGTCCTCGACCGGCTGCGCTGCGAGGATTGTCAGTCGCCCGAAGTCGTCGATGGTGTAGAGCAGGCGGCTGGTCAGGCGCGTGTCAATCTGGATTCCGGGGCCGGCTGCGTGCAGGGTGAGGTCGGGTCTGCCGGCCACGGTCCAGCCGTCACTTGCGAACTGGAGTTCGGTCGGCCCGGTTGCGAACACGGGCTGCGGGTTGCCTTCGCCGAACGGCGCGAGCTTGACGAGCCCGGGGTCGAACTCGGCCACCGCAAGCAGCGCATCGGCCCGTAAGACGTTCTCGGGCTGGGCCCGGCCCGCGAAGTTCTCATGAGCATAGGCCTCGGCGGTACGAATGAACTCGTCGACCATCTCGTCTTTCATCGAAAACCCGGCCGCCTTCTTGTGCCCGCCGTAGTCGATGAA
>CAIVTL010000019.1 GCA_903908785.1 Caldifarciminota bacterium
CCGGCGGCAGGTCATACGTCTGCTGGGTCGAGCGCGGCTACCTGAAGACAGGACCTAGCTTCGTGCGGCTGCTGGACTATCTGCGGGCGTGCGGAACCGGGATTGACTCGCTGCTGGACATCCTTGACCGGCACACGTCGCAGGAACCGGTTTCCGAGGCGCGGACGAGCGAGGCGGTACTCGCGGCGATAGTCCACATGCCTGAACGCTGGCGGCGTCGGGCATTCTACTACCACGTCGGCTTGAAGCACAAGGCCAGACTGCGTGTGCGCGGTGCGGTCGCGACGGCGTTGCGGGTCAAGCGGGTTGTGGCGCGAGGTCGGGCCGAGATGTGGGAGCAGCGGCTGCGGCGTGTGTTCAACGATGAGTTCAACGCGCTGCACCTCGCATGCAGCCACACGCTGGCGGCTCATCTGCGGAGCTATGGCCGGTTAGTGTTCGCCGTCCTGCGGCGGCACCGCGGAACGCAATCGCACTGGCGCAGGAAAGCGCTGGCCCGGCTCGATGACTGGCCGATGCGGTACGGGCTTGAGCCCGCGCCGTTCCGGCAGATGAAAGCCGCAGTCATGGAACTGTTCGAGAAGCTGGAACGAGCAGGCGGATTCGACTGAGGCGTCCCACGGACAAGCACCAAGCACCAAATCCCGCGCGCTGTGCGCGAGTTCCCAGTTGCCAGTTTGCAGTTTGCAGCAGCGGAAGCCGCTCCTCGTGTCCTGGTCCCCACTTTGCCATTTCAACTTTCTCCTTCGCATCTTGGCGTCCTTGGCGGTTATCGGAAACGCGGGTTCCGGGGTTCAGGGGTTCTGGGGTTCTGTCTGGAAATCTGTGTAATCTGCGTAATCTGTGGATACTCCTCTCCGGGCGTCAGTGTTCTTGGAGTCCGGACTGCCACTTTGCCATTTCCACTTTCCCCTTCGCCTCTTGGCGTTTTTGCCGGTTCAATCTCGGATTCCGGGTTCAAGCATGAGCAGAACTGAGCAGGAGCGCGGGCGCGAGGAACTGGTGCGCGCGCTGTCGGCGCGGTTTGTCGAACTGCGGCGCAGAGCCGGGATGACGCAGAAGGACGCTGCCGAGGCCATGGGGCGGGACCGAAGCGGGGCTGTACTGGTAAGCAGAATTGAGCACGGGGCCATCGCGAACGCGAGCCTCTCCTCGCTCGCTGAGTACGTGCGGGCCGTGCGGGCCGGGTTCGGAGACCTGAAGGACGTGCTTGACCGTTACACGTCCCTGCCGATTCCTCCCCCGGTGCGCAAGCTCGCCGCGGCCGCGCCTCCGCCTCGAAAGCTCGCGTCCAACGTAACCCTTGCGCTACCGCCCGGCGTGCGCCTCACGGCGCTGCCGCTTGACCCGCGACAGCACAGGCAACTGGAAATCGAAACTCTCCGCGTTCGTCGCCGGGCCGGGTACTGGGTGCTCCGCCGGGTCTTCGAGCATTTCCTGCACGGCGAACTGAGCGCCATCAACGCGTCCCCCGCGTCGTGGCTCCGACGCCGCCTGGCTACGTACTGCCGGAAGGTCTTCAACGCGCTCTTTCGCACGCGCGGCCCGAAGGAACCAAAGCGGGCTGAGCGGATGGCCCGGCTGCGGGAATGGGGATTGAAGCATAACCTGACCAAGCCGATAGCCGAGTATCTTGAGTTCGCGGTCGAGCTTGCGTTCGACGACATGCGCGACCACGACGAACTCGACTGGCTGCCTCCGGCCGACGAGGCCCATGCCATCATGTCGGTGAAGCCGAAGCACCGGGTCGTGACCGACGCGCAGATGTGCCTTGCGGAATGGTGGGAGGTGAACAACCGTTACGCCCTGGCCGCGCAAGAGACCTATGGGCGCGCCCACAAGGCGGCGACCGACCTGGTTCCGACCGTGGGCTGCGACGCGCGCACGGTTACCCGGTACAAACAGGCGGTGATGCGAGCGACGAACATCGCGAGCATGACCGCTCCCGGCACCGGGCAGCGCGAACGGAGCGTCGCCGACTTCCGCGCCACGGACTGGCCGTCGGAACTGGACAGGAAACTGCTCGGCCGGATTCTCGCCGCTGCGCTTCAGGTCTGGGACTCAGCGCTCCCCACGTTCCCGCCCGCGCCCGGGCCGAAACCGTGCTGAGCGGACGACGTGACCCGTACACCGTGAACCGTAGACCGTTCTCCGTGCAGACTGCCATCTGCGCCCTGCGCACTCGGTCGCGCGCCGCACGCGCCTGGCCACTCTGCTTGACTCTCTCCCCTCTCCCACCTACAATCCCAGCAATGAAGCCGTCCCCGACCGCGCACAGGTGCGGACTGGAAAGCACTGTCGTTCAAGAACAATGACTGACCTGTTGGAAAAGCCGCCCGACGAATGGCTGCGCCAAGCCGACTACGACATGGATACGGCCGGCACGATGTTCCGGGATGGCCGGTACTTCTATGCCGTGTTCATGTGCCACCTCTCAATTGAGAAGACGTTCAAGGGCCTCTATGTCGCGCGATTCGGCGCGCAGCCACCCAGAACGCACAGCCTTCTCTACTTCGTCGGGAAGCTCGACCTGGAATTGCCCGACACGATGAAGGAGC
>CAIVTL010000020.1 GCA_903908785.1 Caldifarciminota bacterium
CTCGTCGAACCCCTTCTCGGCAACTGCACGCACCGAGTCCAGCCAGGCGAGGTAGTTCAGGTCCATCGGCACCGCCTCGCCCATCAGGTCAATCAGCCTGCCTTCGTACCCGACGACGCGCTTAGTCGCGCTGTCAATCGCCAGGTCGAGGATTCCGACCGTGCTCAGTTTGCTGTAGGCCTGCTGTATGACAGTGTGGTTGCGCGCGCTTTCGTAGGGCGGCCTGATTCCCGTATGGCTGTGCGCGCCGATGATGGCGTCGATGCCCGGCACCGAATCGGCAAGGTACTTGTCATGGCTGTACCCGGCGTGGTCGAGCGCGACGATGATGTCCGCGCCCTGCCCGCGCAGCCGTGCAATCTCGTTCCGCGCGACGTCGTAGTAAGGCAGGACGTCGAGCGGCCCAATCATCGAGTCGCGCACCATGCCGCGCAGGTACTTGGTGATGAGCCCGAACACGCCAATCTTGATGCCGCCGCGCTCGAACACGCGGCCGGACGCAAGCCACGGCGGCTGCGTGTCAGTCCCGGCTGCGTGCAGGTTCGTCGCGAACCAGGGCAGGCTGGACGAATCCACCATCTGCCTGAGGACCTGCCAGCCGAAGTCGAAGTCATGGTTGCCGACCGCGACCGCGTCGTACCCGGCCCGCTTGAAGAAGTCAATCGTGGCCTGGCCCTTGGTGAAATCGCCGAGCGGCGTGCCTTTGAACACGTCCCCGCCGTCGAACAGCAGGAACCCGTAGCCCTTCTTCTGCGCCTCCTCGCGCAGCCCGCGGATGACGTTCACCGCGCCCGGCGCATTGGCCAGCGGCGGCGGGAAGTCCCGGTTTATCCAGTACGCATCCGACGGCAGCAGCGCGCCGTGAATGTCATTGGTGTGGACGATGTAGATGTGCTGGACGCCGGCAGTCGCAGTGCCGGACAACAGAACCACTGCGAGTAGAAGGGCGAATGCCGCGCCCTTGCGCACGGAATGACGAATTGCTAATGACGAATTACTAATCAACGAGGAAATGACCAAGCTCCGACACTCGCGTCTGGCATTGGTCATTGGGGGTTGATTGGACATTAGGAATTAGGAATTCGTCATTTGTTCCCTAGAACTCTCGGCTGACGGTGACGGCAAAGTAGTTCCTGCTCTCGTGTATCTTCAGGTCCGATTGCAGTAGCGTGTCGTAGAAGTTCTGCGGTCCAAGCATGTCACGGGTGGTCATCAGCCCAACGTCAATCCTCGTCGTACCGGCATTGAACCCCAGCCCCATGCCGATGTCGGCCCGCTGGATAGTCGGGTCGAAGGGCATCGGCTCCACGCCGAACCCGTAGCGCAGGCGCACAAAGCTGAGCATCGTGTGCTCGACCCCGGCCCTGAACGTGAGCACGTTGCTATAGGCAGGGTCAGCGCCGTGCCATGCCTGGTACTTGCCCTCAGCCGTGACCGTGCTGGGCAGACTACCCGGGACCCGATACGAAAGCGCGAGCCTCGCGGCCCATGGCAGTTGGCCGGCGAAGTAGGACGGCACTTCGGCCGCGGTAGACCACTTGTCGAGCTTCACGCCGCTCTGGAAGTCCACGCCCACGCCGAAGCGCGGCACCGGCTCCGCCACGATGCCGCCGGAGAACCCGAGCCCGGCCGGTGAGCCGTAGTCCAGGCTGTGAACCGTATCCGCGCCATAGATTGTCCACGTCTCGAGTCGGCGCGTCCCGTACAAGTATCCGCCCGCGGCCCCGACGCTCAGCCATGAGACCGGACTGTACCCGAGGCCAAGGCTGCCGCTGTAGAGCGCGCCGGTCTGCTGCACCCGGTCTTCCCCGAACTTCACGTAGAAGTCGTCCCGGTACTCTTTGTAATAGTAGTAACTGAAGTCCCGTATCGGCGCGAGTCCGGCCCCGATTGCCAGCGGCCCGAACCGGTAGGCCCCCGCAATCGGCCCGGCAACACCGTACCCGTGCGTGTTGTCGGCAATCGCCACCTCGCCCAGCGCGTTCTCGAACTGGTCGTAGACGACGCGCGTGCGCACTTCCGAGGAGACCTTGAGGCCGTATGAAAGGGCAAGCGCGGGCTTGGCCGCAAACCCCAGCAGGGCAGGGTTGCCGAACACCGCTGCCGGCCCCGGCTCCAACCCGGCAAGTCCGCCGTTGGCCAGCATGCGGGCATTGTGCCAAGTCACTTCCTCGCCGACGTAATCGCGCATAGGCACCTGGGCCGCGGCGACCCCACAAACCAGCAACAGAACGATAGCTGCGCCCTTCCGCCAATCCAAAATCTGAAATCTAGAATCTAAAATCACCTTGTCTCCTCTCACCACAGCAGGTCCACCTGCAGCGCGACGTTGAACGAGTTGTCGCGCTCCGTGAAATCGCGGACCGGTTCGGTCGAACCCGGGAAGTGTATGCCCTCGTTGTTGCCGAGAGCGGTGTGCGGAAAGTCGCTGACCTTGTCCCGGAACTTGAGATAGACGAGCAGGTTGTCCGAGACCCGGTCCGACATGGCGAGGTACCACTTGATTCCCTGCCCGTCGAGGAAATCAATCCCGTTGTCCTCGAATATCCACTGCGACATGCCGCGCGTCAGCCACGTCGCCACGCCCAGCTCGCCGTTGAAGTCGTCCGAGAAGTTGTGCTCCCACTGCACCGCCACGAAATCTCCGGCCATGTCCGAGTTGTCGCCGTACTCCACGGTCGGCGTGAGCAGCACCGTGCCGTGGCGCAGTTCGGCCGTAAAGTAATCCCAGTTGGTGAGGCTCGCCATCGCGCGGATTGAAGACTCCATCGTGAACGAGCGCGTGGAGACCGCCACCTTGGGCATCTCCTTGGACTGGAGCTTCTCCTTGAACCGCAGCCGCAGCGGGTACACCGGCTGGTATTCGACTTCGGCCTGGAACCGGTAGTTGTTCGCGGCCCATGCCAGGTTCCGCCAGACATCGAGATAGGCGCGGGTGAACGTAATCTGCCGTCCGACCTGGTACCTCGTATCAATCAGGAACCCCTGCTCGGCCTTGGGCATCGGGAACTCCTGTAGGGAAACGTACGCCGGGTCAATCAGCCGGTACGCCTTCTCCAGCGGCGTGTCCGCGAACCGGAGCTGCTCGCAGTAGCCCCGGTTGTAAGGATTGTCGTACCCGACGTCATAGTGCCGGTACAACGCGGTCACGTACAGGTAATCGTACTGCGTCCGCGCCTTGACCAGGTACGCCTTGGGCGCGGCGCTGAACGGCAGGTATGCCTTCACCGAATCACCTGCGAGCGGCTTGAGTGCGTACTCGGCCTCAAGCGAAGTATTCTCGACCACGGTTCGGAAATCCGCGCCGTAGAACAACCGGCTCCGGCCTGTATCAAGGGTCGTGTAGTTCGGGTCATCGAGCACTTCGGGGTCTTCCGGCACGTCCAGGTACTTCGCGTCCGGCCGGAACGACCGGTCGTACTTAATCCCGAACCCGTTGAACGCGAGCCGCGTCCCGGTCGGCACGAACCCGAGGTTCGAGAGGTCCAGCCTTACGCTGCCGCCATAGTCGTCCTCGGTCAGATTGTCCTTGTACGCGGCATAACGCGGGGTCGAAATCAGGTAGTAGTTGACCGAGCTGTCCGGGTTCAGAATCGCGTCCCGCTTCGCCTTCGAGTAGAACCCAACCAGCCCGAACCTGCCCGCGCCAAGTTCGGTCGCCCCGCCCCGGAACCCGAACCCGGGATTCTCGCTTAAGTCGTTGAACAGGCCCGCGGCGCGGTCGTACACCCGGGCCATCAGCTCAGAATTGTTGTCGAGCAGCAGGCCCTGGCCGAGGGTCAGCCGATAGTCACCGACCATCAGTTTCTTCACCGGCCCGAGGTCCTGCACGCTGGCAAATCCCTTCCAGCCGTCGATTGTCCCCGGCTCGTACAGCTTCTCAATCGCCCAGCCGCCCACGCGCACGTACTTCCCGGCACGCACCCGCAGCCGGTGCCGCACGCTCGCCTGGTTGTGCATCGTGAGCAGGTAGTCGCGCTCCGCGACGAGCCGGTCGTGGAAGGACGCTAGCTCGGCCGGGGTGTAGTATGACTCCCAGTGAGTCGTCGTGTCGGCCAGCGCGACCAGCGCCTGGTCGAACTCGGACACGTTCGCCTCGACGTACCAGTTCGGGTCAAGGTCATAGCTCGTTCGGTAGTTGCCGCCGAACCCGGTGCTCTTGGGGTTCTCGTAACCGACGTAGTCCCGCATGCTCCGGTAGCCATAGGTCGAGAGGCCGGGCACCTGGTTCGCCAGGTCCCGCCTCCCGCCCAGCTTGCCGCCCGCCTGCTGGAACTTCACGACCGAAACCGCGTCCACCAGCGACACGTTGTCGAGCGTCAGCAGGTCGTCGACGCTCGCCTTGTTGACGTTCATCGGCGAAAGCAGCAGGTCCTGCCATTCCTCGACCGCGGCCGCAGTCGGTCCCTCTTCTGAGGCCAGCCGCCGCTGAATCCGCTGGATGTTGTTGAGTATGCCCTCTTCCCAGTCCCGCTGTGTCACGTAAACCAGCGGCTTCAGTTCCTCGAGCTTCTGCGGGGTGACACCCTTTATCTTAAGCAGGTCGTAGAAGCTGTTCATCCGGCCATACTCGTCCAGGTATCCGAAGATACGCTCGGCCACGGCCGAATCAACCGGGAGCTCACGAATCTGCGCGAGGGTCGCCTTGTTCAGGTCGAGCTGGTTCGTACTATTGTACGTATGGACATGACCGAAATCCGCCGGGGATTTCGGATCGTGTCCCGTTTGGGACGGCTGTGTCCCAAGCCCTGCGCCCGCCATCACCAACAACAGAACCAGCAGCACCTAGAAGTCCAGTGCAAGCCCGAGGTCATGGGTTACCGGCAGAGTCGGATGAGTGCGGAACGCGTAATCGAGGTGCACGCGGGCGAGCCCGGTGCGGAGCCCGAACGAAAGCCTGACCGGCTCGGTCTGTACCCCGGCGCGCAGCGTCAGGTAGTGCTCGACAATCGTGAACTCCTGGCCCACGCTCACGCGCGTCGGCTGTCCCGGCTCCTTGGAAATGTCCACTGCTGAATTGATGCCCGCTTGCGGCGAGAACCCCAGCCCCAGCACCAGCAGCCGCGGCAGGTCGCCGTTTCCGACGCCGTTCCCCATCCTCGGCATGTTGACGTTGTGCGCGTAAAACCCGACCGACCACATCTTATAGATGCGGGCGAACAACCCGACGTCCAGACCGAACGCGAATCCCTGGCCGAAGTTCGTCTGCGTCAGGTTGTACCCGTTCAGACCATAGCCGAACGCCAGCCCTTCGGCCAGCCGGAACCCGTGGGCGAACTTCAGCGACCGTTGGGATTCAAGGCTGAACCCGGTCTCCTGCAGGCGCAGGCCCATCGTGCCAAGCTTTCCGACCGGCATGCACACGACGCCGTGCGCGGTATGCAGCCCGGCCCCGGCGCCGCCGTACAGCAGCTTGCCGAAGACCTGGGCCTGTGCGGCCTCGACCTGGAACAGGCCGGCCGGATTGAAATCGACCGCGCCCGCGTCGTCCGCGACCGCGGTAAAAGCGCTGCCCATGCCCTCGGCCCTGACCCCGGACTCGTTCTCCTCGAACATCGCCCGGGCCGGGACCGCGAACAAAAACAGCAGGGCGACAATCGCGCCCATTCGCCAATCTACAATCTTCAATCTTGAAGCTGAAATCACAATTGTCCTCCGGGTTCGGATATGGACCTCGATGTCCATTCTATTCCCGCGCTCCTGCGAGTCAAGCCGCGCCCGGCTCAGCGCGGAATTCTGCTCCCTGCGGGCCGCTCGTGCGGACTCTCGTGTTCCGGCTGCTGCCGCATTCTGCCTTTCATCGTACACCTGCCTCTGTTCTCTTCTTCCTTTCTTTCACTCCACCACTAGTCCACTGGTCCACTAGACCACTGGACCACTGGTCCTTCTGACCACTTGACCACTCGACCACCAGCTTGTTCTCTCTGTTCCTCATCTACTGTTACGCCTCCCGGCCGAAAAAGGTGCAGGTTTTCAGGGCTCCCCCACTCTACCCCGACCCGTGGGGGGGACTATCCTCTCCACTATCCTCCCCGTAGTCCTCCCCGCTGTCCTCCCCGCTGTCCTCCCCGTAATCCTCCCCGCTGTCCTCCCCGCAATCCTCTCCGCTGTCCTCCCCGTAATCCTCTCCGCAGTCCTCCCCGTAATCCTCCCCGTAGTCCTCTCCGCAGTCCTCCCCGTAATCCTCTCCGCTGTCCTCCCCGTAGTCCTCCCCGCTGTCCTCCCCGCAGTCCTCTCCACTGTCCTCCCCGTGGTCCTCCCCACTGTCCCCCCCGTGGTCCTCCCCGCTGTCCTCCCCGTGGTCCTCCCCGCTGTCCTCCCCGCTCTCCTCCCCATCATCCTCCCCGTCGTGTCCGAAACCCCGCCCCCGGCACAACTGCCCGCGCAGGGCAGCGCCGACGGGCTTGACTTCGGCTGGCCGGGGCATATCCTGAATGCGGCTAGATGCGTCTATCGCCGCCCCTCGCGGCAAAGGAGAATTGAGATGCTGAAGAAACTGTCCGTTCTCGCACTGCTTCTGGCGGCAATGGCCGGACTGGTGGTCCGGTGCGCCAAACAGAACCAGAAACCGGTCTTCGACTCGGTTGCCTGGCCCGACTCGGCCTACCTCGGAGCAAGCGTGACGTTGTCTTGTGCGGTGTCAGACCCAGAGGGTGACTCGGTTACCGTCAGTTGGTTCTGCAGCATGGGTACGTTATCGGCTCCGACCGGCACTGTCACCACCGGTTCGGAAGTCCCCAGTTTCCACCGATTCAGATCTCCCCAGTCTGGCCGCTGATTTTAGCTGTTTCGGTCGCTGCACGCAAGAGCCCGGCCTTGCGTTTCTCCCGC
>CAIVTL010000021.1 GCA_903908785.1 Caldifarciminota bacterium
CAGCGTGCTGTTTTCCGGCCCGAGCGGAACCGGCAAGACCCTGGCGGCAGAAGTGCTGGCGAACCACTTGAAGCTCGACCTGTACCGGATTGACTTAAGCCAGGTTGTGAGCAAGTACATCGGCGAGACCGAGAAAAACCTGCGCCGGGTCTTTGACGCGGCCGAGGACGGCGGGGCGGTGCTGCTCTTCGACGAGGCCGACGCGCTGTTCGGCAAGCGCAGCGAGGTCAAAGATAGCCACGACCGCTATGCTAATATTGAAGTCAGCTACCTGCTCCAGCGCATGGAGGGCTACCGTGGGCTGGCGATACTGACGACCAACATGAAAGAGGCTTTGGACCAGGCTTTCCTGCGGCGGATTCGGTTCGTGGTCCAGTTCCCATTCCCGGATGCCGAGCAGCGGGCCGAAATCTGGCGGCGGGTCTATCCTGCCGCGACGCCGACCAATGGCCTGGATTTCGCTCGGCTCGCCCGGCTCGACGTCGCCGGCGGCAACATCCGCAACATCGCGCTCTACGCCGCGTTCCTGGCGGCTGAGGCAGGCGAATCGGTGGCCATGAAGCACCTGCGACGGGCGGCACAGGTTGAGTATGCGAAGCTCGAAAGGCCGATAGTGGCCGAGGTGGGCAACTGGCAATGAAGCTGGATGTCAGTATCGAGGAACTGGTTCTGCACGGGTTTCCCGCTGCTGACCGTTACCGCATCAGCGAAGCGCTTCAGCATGAGCTTGCGCGCCTGCTCACAAGCGAGGGAACGCCACCGTCAGTCCGGAACGGCGGCAGCATCCAGAGCATGAATGCAGGCTCGATTCGCCTGGCTGCCGGCGGCGGCCCGAGGAAAGTCGGCGCCCAAGTGGCGCGGGCGGTCTACGGAGGATTGAAGAATGGGCTCGGATAGCGTGCTGGAATCCGCAAAGAAGGGCGGTTTCACGTACGCGCCTCCAGCGCGCAAGCCCCTTGAGCGTCGAGCGGACTTGCCGCATGTCACAGAACCCATAGCGGACTCCGGCGGTGCGGGCCACGACTTCGGCCGGGTGCAGGTCGCGCGCGGCGATTCGGCACAGCCGGAGATGGGTCAGTGCCCGATAACATCCACCCCCCGAACCTGTCCGTTCGGCGGAGCGTGCCACACCTGCCCGACCCGAGTGCAGGCCAAGCTCGAGGTCGGTGCAGCGGACGACGAATACGAGCGCGAAGCGGACCGGATTGCGGACGAAGTGGTGAGAATGCCGGAGCCGCATGAGCAGTCAGCATTCAGCAGTCAGCATTCAGCAATCGGCAGTCGGCGCGCGTCGCTTAGCCGCGTGCCTCCGGGTACGGCTGGCGTCGAGGTCACGCCCGGGGTCGAGACGCAGATACAGAGCCTTCGCCGTGGCGGCCAACCCTTGCCCGATTCTGCCCGGCGCTTCTTTGAGCCTCGGTTCAGGCGCGACTTCGGACAAGTCCGGCTGCATACGGACGGCCGTGCGGCTGAGATTGCAGGCGCGGTGAAAGCGGCCGCCTTCACGGTGGGGGCTGACATCGTGTTCGGGTCGCGGCGGTACGCACCGTACGATGAGTCCGGGCAAAGGCTCCTGGCTCACGAGCTAACCCATGTGGTGCAGCAAGGAGACAACCGGCACTCCCTGATGAGGTCACCGGCGTGCGACTGTGCCGTCATCGGCCGTGACCCAACGGATACCGAGAGAGCGAGTATGCGCATCGCGCACCCGGGGCTCACCAAAGGGAACTGGTGTGTCGCCGCTGACGCGACGGCAGCGTACAACTGCATCGCCTGGACGATCGGCGTCACCGACCGGTGGATTTGGAGTGAAGTAGATTCAGCCGGAGACAAGAATGGAATCCTGTCCATCTCTGATTTCGATGCGTTCTACCGTACCAAAGGTCTCCGGGCGGTCGAAAACCAGACACCGGCCAATCCGGAGGTGGCGCTCTACGCCGACGGCACGACGCCTACGCACGCCGCCCGGAAGAGCGACAAGTCCTGTCCCGGCGTCGGCATGATGTTCGAGAGCAAGTTGGGCCAGGCAGTCAGGATAGTACATCCAGTCTCGCAACTTGAAGGCGGGTTCTATGGAGATGTCGTCAAGTACTATGTACGCCCCTGAGGTGACCATTTGATGCACCGCGACACCGCTCCGATCCTTGAGCGCAGGTACCGGGAATGGAAAGCGTTCTGTGCGCGACCCGATATCAGCGAACAATCTTCCGATCGGGCGTATATCAACAATCAGCACTTTCAAGACATTGTTGCGTTGGGGGAGGACGCGGTCCCACATATCATTGTCAAGATGAAAGAAGACCCTGCCGCCCATTTCCTCATTCATGCCCTGGAGCAAATCACAGGCAAGGAGTTTACGCCAGAGGAAATTGAGATGGCCAAGAAGCGGTATGGCTCTCCCCTTGGGAATCAGGGATACGCAAGAATGTGGATTGATTGGTGGGAGACAATGCCGGAGCAGAGCCGGTCGACGACGGCAATTGATGAATGCGCACGTCAGCGAATCCCTGATTGCTCAAGAGACGCTGCCCATAGGAGAACGGCAGATGAGTCTTAGAGCTGCCATGGAAGCCGGAAAGAAGCCAGTGCAGTCAGCAACGCTGCCACGCGGCGTCATGCCAAGACAACGGTCGGTGCTTGCTCAACATGCAAGTGAAGTGTTGCCGCCCGCAACCGCGGCGAGCCCGGGCTTCGGTCATGACTGGAGTCGAGTATCCATCAATCCGCAAACGAGCCGGCCGGCCGCCCTGTCGGCCAGTCCGCGCGTTTGTCCCCTGGGGGGTGCCTGCCAGACATGCCCCACGCGTGTGCAGGCGAAGCTGGAAGTCGGTCAGCCGGACGACGTGTACGAACGCGAGGCGGATCGGGTGGCGGAGCAGGTAATGAGGAGGGCGGAGACACCGGAGCAGTCAGCGGGCAGCGATAAGCCGTCAGCTATCAGCCGTCAGCTTCCGACAATCAGTAGGACGCCAACGGGCGCGGCGGGAATTGAAGTCAGCCCCGACGTCGAGACGCAGATTCAGGGTCTGCGCGGCGGCGGTCGGCCGCTGTCCGAGTCCGAGCGTGCTTTCTTCGAGCCCCACTTCGGCCAGGACTTCAGCAGAGTGCGTATCCACGCCGACGGCCGCGCCGCCGGAGCCGCCCGCGCCGTCCACGCCAGAGCCTTCACGGTCGGGCAGGATGTGGTTTTCGGGTCGGGCCACGGCAAGCCTGAGACTGTGAGTGGCGTCAGGCTGCTGGCGCATGAACTCGCGCACGTCCTGCAACAGAACCAACACCAGACCTCATTTCAATTGCAGCGGTCCCCCGAGACATTCGGAGAAGGAGTGAGCTTCGAGGTGATTCAACAGTGTCCGCCGGCGGTGCGTGTCTTGGGGAGTTTCCCAGACAATGACATTGCCGCTGAATTGTACGGCGACGGGTCCCATCTCTTAGCGTGGTCACCGTCCGAGAGCGGCGCGATCGACGTGGATATGTACGCGCTGCGCGAAGATTGGCGTCCGTACTTCGCCGACTCGACCTGCGCGACCGAGGAGGCCGGCGGGCCGTCGCCGTCCGGAAGTCCGGCAACGGCGTTGGTCGCAATGAAAGACGTCATGGCTTTCTTCCACGCGGGCGGGGGGGCAGTAGTGCATGACCTACAGGGGGGTGAGTTCCGTATCACGGCAGTCTCTGTGGACCTTAACCACGCTGACGTAGTCCCGGCCACGGAGGTCGATACGGCGACACTGAGAGACAACAGTGGTTACCATGGCGAGTTCTGCGCGTGGTGCTGCGACCAGCCCTCGGCCGCCGATCAAGCGTGTGCCCGGCCCGGTTCGGCTGTGCTGTGGGGATATCGAGCCTGCCGGGTTCAGATTGACTCTGACACAACGTCGGGCCGGTGGATCGCCGCGGCGCACCACTGCTGTCCTCATGCGGTAGCACAGGACGGGTACAACTTCCACTTCAACGGCAAACTGACAGACCATGCAGAGGGCAATCAATACCCGGGCCACTTCTGCCTGCATTTTCTTCACAGCAAGACCCACAGGGGGAACGCCGAGCGCGCAGACGCCCAGAAGCTCATAAAAGGTCAGGCAGTACCGCAGGAAACCCCATAGTGCGGCCACTCCTCGACTTCGGCGGGGCCTTATGATGCGTGGATCCGCGTTAAGCCATGGCGGGTCAAGAGTGCGGTTGTGGGGTTCGACAAGATGAACCTGCTGGCCAACGTCGTGGTGTCTTGCCGTAACCCGGTGGAACCTACATGTTCCAGGCAGGTGCGGATGACGAAGGAGTATGCCCTATGAGCTCATTCCCCGGTTCTCCCCGCCTTGTCAAGGGCGCTATTGTCGGGCTCGACAAGATGAATCCGCTGTCGAGCGTGGTGGTGTTCCAGTATAACCCCGAGACACTGAAGCGGTCGCTGAGAGCCTCAACGGCCGGGGAGCAGTCGGACAAGGGAGAGGTGCTGCGGCTGAAGGGTCCGCCCGAGGAGACGATTAGCCTGGAGATTGAGATTGATGCCACGGACCAACTCGAACAGGCGCAGCCGCTGGCAATCGCGATGGGCGTTTATCCTTCTCTCGCCGCCCTGGAAATGTTGCTCTATCCCAAGGCCGCGTACGTCATCGCCAACCAGGTGCTGGCCAAACTGGGGATGATTGAGGTCGTGCCGCCCGAGGCGCCGATGGCGCTGTTCGCGTGGGGCGTGAGGCGCGTGCTGCCGGTGCGCATCACCGGCCTGGAGATTACCGAAGAGCTGTATGACCCGAGCCTCAACCCGATCCGGGCCAAGGTGAGCCTGAGCATGCGGGTGCTGACGTATGACGACCTGGGCCTGGCGAGTACGGGCGGGGCATTGTACTTCGCACACCAGTTGGCCAAAGAAGCAATGGCGACTGTGCAGAGCGCTATAAACTTGACGCAACTGCCCTCGACACTAGGATAGAGCGATGTTCGACCCCACCAGCCGCTATTACAGCATCGAAGACGCAACGCTGATTGTCCGGGACGCGGACGGGAAGACACGGATAGTCAAGTACAAGCGGCGCCGCTTTGTCCCGACGGCAGAGGGGATGACGGTCATGGTCGAGCACGGTTTCGTACAGGGCGAGCGGCTCGACAACATCGCCGCCCGCTACCTTGATGACCCGCTCAAGTTCTGGGTCATCTGTGACGCCAACGAAGTCATGCGGCCGGAAGAACTCGAGGAGCCGGGCCGAAGCATCAAGGTCAGCACGCCCGGACTGGGGACCTGAGAATGCTGACGAGTGTGCTAGGTATCCGCTTGATGGTTCTGACCGGCGATGCAATCCCGCTGCCGGCGTCGCAGGAGGTGCTCAGTGCGATTCGACGCGTCGAGGTGACAAGCGACGTCGCGAGCAAGGGCGACGGATTTCAGATGACCCTCAGCCTGACCAAGACCAAGACCGGTGAGTACAGCCTGCTTGAGGGTGGGACACTGGACCCTGACCGGCGGGTTGTTATCGCGGTCGTATTCGGCGTGACCCCGGAAGTACTGATTGACGGAGTCATCACTCATCACCAGTTGATGCCGGGCGACAAGCCGGGGGCCGCAACCCTGACCGTTTCGGGCCGCGACATCAGTGTGTTGATGGACCTGGAAGAAGTCAACGAGGCGTTCCCCTGCCAGCCGGATTCCGTGATTGTCACCAGGCTGCTTGCCACATACGCGCGCTATGGTATCGTACCACAAGTCACTCCAACTGCCGATGTCCCGCTGCCGACCAGCCGCGTGCCGAGACAGTGCGAGACCGACCTGCAGTTCATACGGCGGCTGGCCGCGAGGAACAACTTCGTATTCTACGTGGAGCCGGTCGCGCCCGGCGCGAGCGTTGCGTACTGGGGAGCGGAGAGCCGCTCCGGCCTTCCGCAACCGGCCCTGACCGTGAACATGGGCGCGGCCACGAATGTCAGGGACATAGACCTTACGAACGACGAACTCTCCGCGGTCGGGACCAAAGGCGTGTTCGTCGAGCCGATAACCAAGATGAGCATCAGCATCCCGCCGCTGCCGGAGCTGCGGGTGCCGCCGCTGGCAGCCAGGACCGGCACGCCCCGGCGTACGAGGCTGATGCGGACAACCGGGAACCGCGACCCGGTCCAGGCGCTGCTGGCGGCCACGGCCGAGGCCGGTCAGGCCGAGGAACCAGTGAAGTCGAACTGCGTCGTGGACGCGGCCCGCTATGGCCATGCCCTTCGCGCCCGGCGGACGGTCGGGCTGCGTGGCGTCGGGCGCACCTACGACGGCCTCTATTACGTGAAGAGCGTCACGCACAAGATTGAACCCGGCAGCTACACGCAGTCTTTGATGCTGACCCGGGAAGGAACTGGCTCGCTATCGCCGGTGTTGTCAACATGAGCGCCGTGCGGCCCGACGGTCAGCCGCAGTTCTTCGGCAAGTACCGCGGGACGGTCACTGATAACCAGGACCCGATGATGACCGGCCGCATCCGTGCCCGCGTGCCCGACGTGCTGGGAGACCAAGAGAGCGGCTGGGCACTGCCCTGCGCCCCGTTCGGCGGTGACGGCGTCGGGTTCTTTGCACTGCCGAAGGTTGGCGCCGGAGTCTGGATGGAATTCGAGCACGGCGACCCCGACTACCCAATCTGGAGCGGCTGCTGGTGGGGTAGCGTGGCCGAGGTTCCGCCGGGCCTGCTTGCGCCGCCCTACAAGAAGGTGATGATAAAGACCGAAGGCGGCAACTGCATTACGCTGGACGACACGCCGGGTATCGGCGGTATCACGCTGGAGACCGCGAACGGCCAGAAGATTGTGATGAGTGCAACCGGCCTCGAGATAGACAACGGGATGGGGGCGGTCATCAAGCTCACCGGGCCACAGGTGTCGGTAAACAACGGCGCACTGGATGTGATATGAGAGAGGCGCGAAGCGCGAAGCGAGAGGCGAGAAGAGAGTTACGAGTTACGAGTTGCGGTACGCGGTCAGCGGGTGGCGAAGGAGCAACTGAGTGCTGATTGCTGAAAGCTCAAGGTCATAGCCATGCCAGGATTCCTGCTTCACGTCGGGGCTACCGTGATGTGCGTGCACGCGGGCCAGGCGCAGCCCACCGTTCCTTTCCCGCGTGTGATGGTGAGCGGCCAGCCGGTCGTGACCCAGCCGAATCCATACGTGGTCGCCGGCTGCGCGCTGGCCAGCATTCCCAGCCCGCCCTGCGTCACGGCGCAGTGGGTCACCGGCGCGACTCGCGTGCTGGCCGGCGGACAGCCGGTATTGCTGCAGGACAGCCAGGCGGTCTGCACGCCGAGCGGCGGTAGCCTGATGGTGGTTATGACGCAGCTTCGGGTGCGAGGTATGTGATGCAGATTGACTATCCATTTCACTTCGATTGCCGCGGCCGGACTGCTGAGACCACCGAGGATGACCACATCCGGGATATGATTGAGCAGGTGCTGTTCACGAGCCCGGGCGAGCGGGTCAACCGGCCGACCTTCGGCAGCGGCCTGATGCAGCTCGTGTTCGCGCCCAACAGCGACGAGCTGGCTGCGGCGACGCAACTGCTTGTCCAGGGGGCGCTGCAGCAGTGGCTGGGCCATCTGATCCAGGTGCAGGCGGTCGACGTCCGGAGCGAGGACGCGTCCCTGCTGGTTACCGTGAAGTACGTCGTCACGCGCACGCAGGAGCAGCGGGAGGAGAGATACGAGAGGCGAGAGGCGTGAGGCGAGAGGCGATTGGCGGGGCTATTCGATGAGATGGTATTGCTGTCTGGACGAGCGGCGGCGTGCCCTCATCGCCAATCACGAGTCGATATGGGGGCTCGACTACCTGGAAGTGTCGCCCAGCCAGGGGAAACTTACAATCCATTTCATCCCGCCGGAAGGGGTGGCGAAGAAGAATCACAAAGGCGCGGTGCCACCCGGAATTGTCCGGGAGGAAGTCGCGATTACCGGCGGCGAACGCATCACCATCATCGAAGTGGTGAGTGCCGCCGAGCAGGGCGACGCGCTCGAAGTCGTGGTGAAGGACAATGACCCGCTGTCCGGCGGCGTCGGCGACTTCTCGCGCTACACGTTCCGCGTCAAAGGTCGTCCCGACGTCGACCCCCGGTTCGACCAAATAGAGTTCTCGTTCAAGGTCGGGTGCCGGCCCGACATCGACTGCCGCGTGCCGCAGTACGCGGTCCCCGTTCCTACCACAGCGCAAGACCTCGGTTACCTTGCCAAGGACTACGCCAGCTTCCGCCAGTTGATGCTCGACCGATTGAGCTTGCTGCTGCCCGGATGGAAGGATGCGGGCCCGGCCGATTTGCAGGTCGCATTGGTGGAGCTTTTGGCCCATGCCGCGGACCGGCTCAGCTATTACCAGGACGCGGTCGCGACCGAGGCGTATCTCGGGACCGCGCGCAGCCGGGTGTCGGTGCGCCGGCATGCCCGCCTGGTTGACTACTTTATGCACGACGGCTGCAACGCCCGGACCTGGATTCACGTGCAGGTAAGCCAGGATGTCGCGCCGGTCTCCCGGCCGGCGCTCCCCAGGGGGACCGCGTTGTTCACGCGGGTTGCCGGGCAGCCGGCGCAGGTTCTCCCTCAGAACGCGGCCCAGTTCATCAGTAAGGCCGGCGCGGTTTTCGAGACCATGCATGACGTGCGCGGGCTGTATCGGGACCACAACGAGATGAGTCTCTACACGTGGGGCGACGAAGAGTGCTGGCTGGTGAAGGCCGCTACTGAGGCGACCCTAGCCGGCCATTACCCGAAGCTGGCCGCCGGAGACGTCCTCATGCTGGAGGAGGTCGTCGACCCTTTGACCGGAGTGCCGGGAAACGCCGACCCCGCGCACCGGCACGCAGTCCGTCTAACCGAAGTCGTGTTCGACACCGACAAACTCAGGGACGATGCTCCAATCACGAAGATTCGCTGGGCAGCGGAAGACGCGCTGCCATTCAGCCTGTGTGTAAATGCGGAAGTGAAAGACGCCGCCGCCGGCTGGACACTGCGAGCCACCAGCGTCGCCCGCGGCAACATCGTGCTGGCCGACCACGGTGTGACCCGGACGGATGAACCCGGCGTTGTCGTGCCGGGTGACGGTTCGGTGTTCCGGCCCGGTGTTGAGAAACGGCCGGTCACCTGTGCCGCGCCGGTGGACATGGCCGGCCCGGCGAGTCTGGCGCTCGGCCAGAAGCCGCAGGAAGCCATGCCCGTGGTGTGGTGCTTGGAGGCGAGAGGCGGGAGGAGAGTTACGGGTTGCGAGTTACGAGTTGCGAGTGACGAGTTGCGGGTGCGCTGGGATGTCCAGCGTGACCTGCTCGGCAGCAGCGCAACCTCGTGCGAGTTCGTGCTTGAGACCGAAGCCGATGGGACGGCTCGCCTGCGTTTCGGGGACGGGCATTACGGGATGCGGCCGGCACCCGAGGCGCTGCTGCAGGTGCAGTATCGCTTCGGCAACGGCGTCGCCGGCAACGTCGGCGCGGAATCGATATACCACATCGTGAGCGTTGAGCCCGCAATCAGCGCGGTTCGCAACCCCTTGCCTGCGGTCGGCGGCGTTGACCCCGAAAGCATCGAGGAAGTCCGCCGCAGCGCGCCGGTGGCATTCAGAACCCAGAAGCGGGCGGTGACGTTGGATGACTACTGCCGCGCCGCCGAACTCGTCAATGGTGTCCAGCAGGCGGGCGCGACCCGGCGCTGGACCGGGAGCTGGTCGACAATCTTCCTTACCGTGGACCGGACCGGCGGTACCGCGCTCGGGCCTGAGGCCGAGGCGGAACTGCGCAACCAGCTCGAACCGTACCGGATGGCAGGGCAGGACCTGGAAGCCGAGGACGCCGGATTCGTGCCGCTGGATGTGAAACTGAACGTGCGAATTGAGCCCGGCCATTTCCAAGGGGACGTCAGGGCGGCGCTGCTGGACGCGCTCGGCAGCCGCGTACGACCGGATGGTCGGCGCGGGCTGTTCCACCCGGACAACTTCACACTCGGGCAGTCCGTCTACGTGAGCGCGGTGTGCGCCGCGGCCCAGGTCGTCGAAGGCGTTGCCGCAGTCGAGGTGGTCCGGTTCCGTCGACTGGGCAGCCAATCGGGATTGCCGAAGGATGGAAGAATCGACATGGGGCGGCTTGAGGTCGCGAGACTCGATAACGACCCGAGCCTTCCCGAACACGGCGTGCTTCAGTTAGATATCCGAGGCGGAGAATGAGCGCGGACAGTACCAACGGGCAGCCCGGTTGCGCCAACGCGTGCCCTGATGCTGAGAACCAGACCCCCGTACAGAACGTGAACCGCCCCGGGCTCTCGGCGGTCGAGTACCGGGTCGGCACCTATTCGAGCTTCCTGCGTTCGATGCGGGTGGAGGTGGTCAGGCACGAGCGGTTGCGTAACCTGCGAACCGGCGCGACCGATGACCCCGCGGTTGCGCTGCTGGATGCGTGGGCGGTCGTGGCGGACGTCCTCACCTTCTACCAGGAGCGCATCGCCAACGAGCACTATCTGCGAACCGCCACCGAGGTGCGCTCGCTCACCGAACTCGCAAGGCTGGTCGGGTACGAACGCGGGCCCGGCGTGGCGGCGGAAACCTATGTTGCTTTCACGCTTGAGACCGCGCCCGGCGCGCCGCACGCGGTCACGATTGAGGCCGGTGCAAAGGTCCAGAGCGTGCCGGGCCAGGACGAAAAGCCCCAGACCTTCGAGACCGTCGAGCCGGTAGATGCCCGGGCCGAACTGAACGTCCTCAGACCGTGGGCCTACGGCCCGCCCGTGGTCGGACTGAGACGGCTCTACCTGAAGGGCAGCGCGAAGAACCTGAAGCCGGGCGACGCCGTCGTCATTGTCGGCAAAGAGCGGGAAGATGATCCGGCGAACGACAACTGGGATTTGCGAGTTCTGACGCGCGTGGAACCGGTTCCGGATAAGGACTACACGATCGTGGAGTGGCAGGAAGCTCTCGGTTCCGTCAGCCCGGAGGCTAAGCCGGCCCAAGACCATCCGCGCGTGTACGTCTTCCGCTTGCGGGCCGCGCTCTTCGGGCACAACGCGCCGGACTGGCGGTCGGTATCCTCCGAAAAGGGGAAAGGATACATTGAACCACCGGCGCCCGGCGAGTGGCCGCAGTTCAATATCGCCTACCAGAACGGAGTCCCCAGTCCTTGTGACAAGGTGGTTCTCGACGCCGCGTACCCGCAGGTGTTGGCCGGGAGTTGGCTAGTCCTGCGCACACCGCAGTACACGGAGTTGTACCGGGTCAAGTCAGCCGAGGTGACCGGGATGGCTCAGTTCGCGATAACCGGAAAGGCGACGCGGGTGAAGCTCTTGGGCGAGAATCTGGACACCAAGTTCTTCGACAAGCTGCGTGAGACCGTGGTTTTCGCCGCGAGTGAAGAATGTGAACTGGCAGACGTGCCGACGACCTCGGCTATTGCCGCAGGCGAGAAGGAGATTACGCTGGACCGTAATGTTGGCGGCCTGTCCGTCGGCCGCGTGCTGCTCGTCGCCGGCACGATGCCCGAAGGGGTCGTGGTTTCGGAACGCGCAGCTCTGGCCGACACGAAGGAGGATGGCGAGCGAACCCGGCTGGTGTTCAAAGACGGTCTGGCGCACGGCTATCGACGGGACGCAATGACTATCTACGGCAACGTCGCGCGGGCAACGCACGGCGAGACCGCGACCGAGACACTCGGCAGCGGTGACGCAACCCGAATATGGCAGCGGTTCACACTGCGGCAGAAGCCGCTTACATTTACCGCGACCGATGACGCCGGCGGTGCGGCTTCCACGCTTGAGGTCCGGGTCGACGACGTACAGTGGCAGGAGGTGCCGACTTTGCACGGATGCGGCCCGGCCGACAAGGTCTACACGGTGCGGGTGAATTACGATGACACGGTTACGGTCCGGTTCGGCGACGGCCGGACCGGGGCGCGGCTGCCGACCGGGTACGAGAACGTCAGGGCCCGGTATCGCAAAGGCATCGGGCCGGACGGGTGCGTCAGGCGCGGCCAACTGACCACGCTGCTCACCCGGCCGCTGGGCGTGCGGTCGGCAACGAACCCGGCGGCCGCGGACGGCGGCGCATACCCGGATGCGGCTGATGAAGTCCGGCGCAACGCGCCGCTGCGGATGAGAGCCCTGGACCGAGTTGTGTCTTTGCGCGACTACGAGGACTTCGCCCGGGCGTTCGCCGGCGTTGCCAAGGCGCTGGCGGTGTTCGCCTGGGATGGGAGACGGAATGTCGTGCTGCTCACGGTTGCCGGGACCGGCGGCGAGGTTCCGCCGGACCGGCTGCAACAGAACCTGCGGGCGGCAGTAAGGGACTGCGGGGACCCCGGCGTGATAGCTCACGTGGTCCCATTCCAGCCGGTGCCGTTCCGCGTCGAGGCGACGGTCACAATTGAGGAAGGACTTCGGCGCGAGTCGGTGCTGGCCGCGGTCCGCGACCGGTTGAGCGCGCGGTTCGGCTTCGCCGCCCGCGAATTCGGCCAGTCGGTTGCCCTCAGCGAAGTGCAGGCTGCGGTGCATGAGGTCGATGGCGTGCTCGGCGTGAACGTGCTGCAATTCCATCGGCAGGTCGGCGGAGCCGGCGTTGCGCCGCAACTCAGCGCCGCACCCGCAGTGCTGTGCCCGGAAGGCAAGGTGCATGGCGCGGAGTTGCTGATATTGGAGATGGGATCCGATGACATCCGCTAGCAAAGTGAAACTCGATGCTGACCGAATCTACGGGATGCTCCCGGCGATATACCGCATTCGCGATGCCGAGCAGGGACACCCCTTGCGCGGGCTGATTGAGGTCATCGCCCGCGAGGCCGGCGTGGTCGAGGCCAGCGTCGCGCAGATGTATGAGGACCTGTTCATCGAGACCTGCGCGGACTGGGTTGTGCCCTACATCGGTGACCTCATCGGGCTGCGGCCGCTACCCGGAGCCGGTTCAGTCACGCGCTCCGAAGTGGCGAACACGATTGCGTACCGCCGGGGTAAAGGAACTGCGGCCGTCCTGGAGCAAGTGGCGCACGACGTCGGCGGCTGCCCGGCGGTTGTCGTGGAGTACTTCCGGCGGCTGGCGGTGACCCAGTACATGAACCACCTGAGGCCGGAGTGTCCGGCGACGGCCGACCTCCGGGACGAGAAGGCGCTGGCGAGAGTCGGGACGCCGTTTGACGTCCTGCCCCGGACCGCGGAGGTGAGGCGGATTGCCGGCCGGCGCGGCCGGTACAACATTCCCAATATCGGTCTGTTCCTCTGGCCGGTCGGGGCGTACCGCGTGACCGGCGGCATGCCGAAGCGGGTCAAGGAAGGGTGCTACAGCTTCGACCCGCTGGGGATGGATACGCCGCTGTTCAACCAGCCGCGACCCGAGCGCGAGATTGTCCACCTGGCCGGGCCGCTGAATGTTCCGGAGCCGCTGGGCTGCGCCGCTTTGCAGGAGGAGTTGGTGATGGTCAGGGCCGGTCGTCCCCCGCTGGTCGGGTATTTCACCAACGACCCGGTGTTCGGCGTCTTCAGGAACGGAGACCCGCTGTCAATTGCCGAGTGCCGGGTCGGCGAGCTGCCGGACCCGGATTGGCCCTGGCCCGCAGACGCCGGCGCGGGCGTGACCTTCGTCGTCGACCCGGTGCGCGGTCGGCTGCGCTTCGCGCCGGGCGCGCTCGGTCCGCAGGACCGAATCAGGGCGAACTACTTCTACGGCTTCGGCGCGGACATCGGGAGCGGTGAGTATGCCCGACCCGGGTTGGACCAGTCGACCATCACAGTCGAGGAGGGCGACGGCCTGCAGAGCGCCGTCAACCACGCGGGAGCCGGTGACGTGGTTATCGAGATTGCGCACAGCCGGACGATATCCGGGAACCTGGTTATCTCGCCGCTGCACGACCAGCGGCTCGCAATCCAGGCGCGCGACGGCTGCCGGCCGGTGCTAACCGGGATAGTTACGGTCGTCGCGGCCGACGATGCGCAGGTAACGCTTGACGGACTGACTGTCCGTCGGGGCGTCAGTGTGAGCGGCGTCGCACCCATGGCGCTGGCGATTCGCCGCTGCACGCTGCCGCCCGCGAGCGCCGACGTCGAGTGGCTGGGCGACGGCACGCTGGTGGTCGACAAGACCATCAGCGGCCCGGTGCGGACCGCGCGCGCCGTCCAACTGGAGGTCACCGACAGCATTGTTGACGCGCAAAGCGACACCCGCTACGCACTTAACGCCCCGGGCCGGGTACGGGTTGCGCGGACGACGGTCGTCGGGCGGGTGCGGGCCGGAGAGATGAGCCTGGCTGAGGACAGCCTTTTCACCGGCCACGTGGCGTGCGAACGCCGCCAGCAGGGTTGCCTGCGCTTCTGTTCGCTGCCGGCTACGTCACTGGTGCCGCGAGCGTACCGCTGCTACCACTGGCACAAGGACGACCCGGCCACACCGGAGCCGGCGTTCTGTTCGCTTGACTACGGCCGCCCGGTCTACGGCCTGTTGAGCACGTGGTGCACGCCGCCGGTGCGGCTGGGTGCAAGCGACGGCGCCGAGATGGGCGCCATCCGCGGCTGGCCGCTGCGCGAGGCCAACCTTCGGACCAGACTTGACGAATATCTCCGCGCAGGACTTGAGGCCGGGATATTCCGAGTGACCCCTTGATGGCAGGGAGGCAATTATGAAAGGCGATTTCAGCCGCGACACGTTCGACAAGAGGAAGCACTACAAGGCCGTGTTGATGCAGCAGGGCCGGATACAGGTCGATGCCGATTGGAACGAGCAGGCAGTTATCCAGACCCACCAGCGGGAGACAGTGCTCGGCGACGTCATCGGCCCGAGCGGGGTGCTGAAGAACCACAACGGATTCAAGCTAACCGGGTCCGGGGCCAACCTTTCCGTCGGTCCCGGGCGCATCTACGTCGACGGCATCTTGTGCGAACTCGAAACCGGGTCGCCGGCGCTGCAACTGGCCCCACCGGCCGGGAGTGGTCCATACCTTGTGTATCTTGACGTGTGGGAGCGGCACATCACCGCGGTGGAGGACCCTGACATCAGGGAGAAGGCCTTGGGTGGACCGGATACGGCGACCAGGGTGCAGACGGTATGGCAGGTCAAGTTCGAGCCGGTCAATAGCCAGGACCCGGGCCAGTTCCCACTGCTGTGGGGCGAGAAGTTTGGCGACAGCAAGCTCAAGCTGAAGGCCAGGCTGGACCCGGAGGGCGGGCCGAGCGGGCCCTGCGACCTGAACCCGCAGCCGGGGTACAAGCTGCGGGAGAACCAACTCTACCGCGTGGAAATCCACCAGGCGACCGGCGGCACCCCGACTTACAAGTGGTCTCGGGATAACGGAACCGTGGTGGCCGCAATCGATACATTGGGCAGCAAGTCCGTCACCGTCGAGAGCCTTGGCCGGGACGAAGTGCTGGGGTTCGCGGACCAGCAGTGGGTTGAACTTCTGGACGATACCATCGAACTGCGGGGAGGCCCGGGCCAGCTTCTCCGAATCATCGGCTCGCCGGACCCGGTGAAACGAGAGTTGTCTTTGAGCGGGAACGTTGACCCACTCGACCTGACGAAGCACCCGCGCGTCCGACGCTGGGATGCGCCCGCCGAAATCGCAAAGCAGACCGGGTGGCTGGTGCTCGAAGACGGCATTCAGGTGCGGTTTGATGGGAGCGGGTGCCGGAGCGGAGACTACTGGTTGATTCCGGCCCGGGCCGGAATCGGCATCGAGTGGCCGACCGACGGGATCGACCCGGTTGCGTTGCCGCCGGCCGGCATCAGGCACCACTTCTGCGCTTTGGCCTTGGTCAAAGTCACAAGCGGCGCGTTCGAGACACCGCAAGACCTGCGGCCGGTCTTCCCGGCGCTGACCGACTTGACGAGCTTATTCTACGTCGGCGGAGGCGGGCAGGAGGCGACGCCCCAGAACCCGGCTTTGGGGTCTCTGCTCCGGGTCGGCGTGGCCAACGGCAAATGGCCGGTAAAAGGAGCGCGCGTCCGTTTCGAGGTCCAGAGCGGCGGAGGTTCGCTCTCGGGACCGGGCGCCGGCGGGGTCGTCACGACCGGCGAAGACGGAATCGCTTCCTGCAGTTGGACGCTCGGTTCAACCGAGCCGAAACAGCGGGCGGTAGCGACGCTGCTGGGCCGCGCCGACGCGCCCGTGCATCTGCCGGTGTGCTTCGACGCAAACCTCTGCCTGGCCAGCGGCGATTCGACCTACACGCTCGTCTTGTCGCCGAATCAGAGTTGGGCCGACCGGCTGCGCGAGGTCAAGGGTGTGGCAAACATCGGCTTCGAGGTCGGCGAGTTCAAGACGGATGGCCCGATTGTCCTGGACAAGTCGAGCAACATCAAGATTACCGGCGCCGGCCAGGGAACCCGGGTTATCGTCAGCGGTTCCGAGTCGGCACTCAGCTTCAAAGGCTGCGACTCGGTGATGGTCCGCGACTTGTATGTTGAGAGCCGGCAGCCGGGCAAGAAGACCGGCCAGCACCAGAACGGCGTTCTGTCATTCACCGACTGCAAGAACGTGACCGTCGAGGGCGTAACCGCGAAATGTGCCGGCGGCCCGGCCAAGACCGCAACCTGCATTACGGTCTGGGCCACGAAGCCGGACGCCGACGCGATGTCCCGCCTGGTCCGAATCCGCCATTGCGAGTTCTGGATCGGTCGCCAGCAGGTCGGTGTCCTGGTCGTCAATCCGGGCCGGGCACAGGTGGAAGACAACCTGCTGCACGTCGTCGAGTACGAAACACCTCCGACACGGAACAGCCTGTACAAAGACGCGCGATTCTTGAGAGCCCTTCGCGACCGCATGGCCTCCGGCCTCGCCCGGTCCACTGCGAAACCGGCGGGGAAGGGCGCCGGCGTGCCTGAAAAGGCGACCAAAGGCGACCCGCGAACGACCGTTACGTTCGGCGACTACTCGGTCAAGCTCTTCACTTCCGGGCCGTTCTCAGCCGCTGTCTGGGAAGCCCTGATACGTACGCACAACCCCGCGCCGGTCGCTTCCGCCGCGGAATTGGTGAAGCGGATTGAGGACATCGCCAGTCGTATCTTGGCGGACGCGGCCCTCCAGAAAGTCGTCCCCGGATTCGGGCCGTGGGTTGGCAGCATGGTGGATGGCGTGGTCGCCTACGCCGAGCAGGGCATCGTGGTGGGCGGGCAGGCTGCGCAGCATGTCCGGATTCTGCATAACTGCCTCCATGGATTCCGCCAGGGCATCCACGTCGGAGTCAGCAAGGGCAGCAGTCCTTCAGTCATGGCCGACCGGGTCACTATCGCCGACAACACGACCGAGGTTCGGCTGAGTGCGGAAGCGCGAAAGGGAGAGGTCCACGGGATATATGTCGGCAACTGCCGCAGCCTCTGGGTTGAGGGCAACTCCGCGCGGCTCACGAGCGCGCAGAAAACAGGGCCGGGCATTCACGTCTACGGCTCAATCGGCCCGGAGATGGTCATCGGCCGCAATCATCTCAGCGGTTTCAACCCCGGCATCCTGATTAAGACCCGCTGCTGGCCGGATGGTATCAAGCATTTGTGGCTGGCCCGGGAGAATGTTGCATCCGACGTCACCGGTGCGCTTCAGGCCGTCAAGGCGTCCGGCGACGTGAAAACCCAGGACAACGTACCAGCGCCGTGAGGCGAGAGGCGTGAGGCGAGAGGCGAGTTACGAGCTACGAGTTGCGGCGAGGGCAGCGTTTTTCCTGCTTGACGGCGGGGAGAGCCGTTGTACAATAGTTTGGCGGCGCGCTCCTGAGGTTCAGGCGCAATAATTGGCAAACTGCGCTGAGTGAGTTGTCGTCATGTTCAATACTGGGGTTAATCCCCTGGTTTGCCACATGTGCCTTGCTTACGTAGAGGTTCAAGTACGCGGCAGGTTCGAATCCAAGTGTCGCCATCGGTCTGGCGGGGCCCCCAAAGGCCTCGCCAGACCTCTTTTGTCTCGCCGCGGGCGGTGACTGGCGTGAGAACACAAGTCTTCCAGCAGGCTGCGCAGGCACCGGCGAGCACCCTGCCGATCTGCCGGCCGCTGATACAGCCCAAGCTGAAGATTGGCGCGCCCGATGACCAGTACGAACGCGAGGCGGACCGGGTGGCGGCGGGCATTTCCGATTGCAGATTGCAGAATGCAGATTGCACAGCGCCGGAGAGGCGGGGCGGCTCGACCGAACCGCTGCACGACTTCAGCAAGGTGCGGATACACGCGGACGAGCCGGCGGCACGGGCCGCCGCGGCTCTGAACGCGCGGGCGTTCACGGTCGGGTCGCACGTCGTATTCGGCCGCGGCGAGTATGCACCCGAGACCCCGCCGGGCCAGCAGTTGCTCGCGCACGAACTGACCCACGTCGCTCAACAGGCAGCGGGCGCAGCGTCGGGCGTGCAGCGCCGGCTGGTCGTGAACCCGGCCGAGGGACGCGTCTACAGCGACCCGGCAGACCCGAGAACGCAGAAGCTCGACGACCTCGAAGGCTACCTGCAGGAACTCTCTCCGTCTGTCACCGTGGATCGCGCGGGCGCGGAACCCGAGGTGCACGGGCCAGACGTCTGTCCCAGCCCGACGCGAACGACCGACCGGTGCTTGTGCGACTTGAGTGCGGCCACCAACACGTGGGAGGTGCGCATCAACGACTACGCCTACCCGCACACCAGCGGCCCACGAGATCCCGCAGAAGCCGGGCTGCGGTACGTCTCGGTGTTTTCCACGCTGACGCCGATGCAGACGGGCGCGTGGGGCGGAGGCGAGGCAGCGGGCACGAGGATAATGCAGGAGGGTTCCCGCGTCCTCGGTCACGAGCTGTGCGGCCATGCGTGGCTGATGCAGCGCGGTGTCCATCCCGACGCCGAGGACGTCACCAAAGACGGCCAGTTGATGGGCCGGCCGCAGCATGACCCGACGATTCGGATTGAGAATCGCGTGGCCGAGGAGATGGCGGCGCGGCCGGGCGGAAGCCCGTACGTCCCGCGCGGGACCTATGAATCACCCCACGGCGGCGAGTCGTTCATGCACGTCGCCGTCTGGGGATACCCGCTGGGTAACCCCAATCCGTACGCGCTGCCCGCCGACATGCAGAAGCGGCTCAACCTTGTGCGCACGTTTAGCGCAAAGGAGAAGGATTCGTCCCGGCCGCTGTACATGGACGTAGTCGGGCACGCCGACCACGTGGGTTCGGCCGCCGCCAACGAGCGGGTGGCCCAGGCCCGGGCGGACAATGTGGTCAAGTACGTCGGGTTGCCGAAGGCGCGGGCGCTGGTACGCGAGGGACGCAGCGATACCGAGTGCCCGCCCGGGTCCGGAGAGAACCCGGCCTGCCGCCGCGTCGAGTTGTACATGTACAAGTACGCGCTGTCCAGCGAAACGCATCCCGAGTCGGGCGAAGTATCGGACAAGACCAAGGCGGAGATGACCGCGGACGAGAAGCGGGTTAGGGACGAACTGGGCGACGTGATGGAATGACGCGCCGCGCTGCCGACGTCGGCCAAGGCGAGAGTGGCCGAGAGTAAGCAGGCACAGCGGCCCCAGGATGCGTCCTGACGAACACCGAGAGGTGCTTCGAAAAACGCAAGGCACCTTTGACTGGCGATTCTCGATTGACGATTGATGATTGGCGGACGGCGGAGATCGGTCTGCGAGTGACGAGTTGCGGGTGGCGGGTCGTGCCGGGTTACTTGTGGTCCGGTTCGACCTTGGCCAGGTAAGTCGTCGCGGTGAGGCGGGCGAGGCGGCGGACTCGGGCGATGTAGTTCTGGCGCTCGGAGACGCTGATGGCGCCGCGGGCTTCGAGCAGGTTGAAGAAGTGCGAGCATTTGATGACATGGTCGTAGCCCGGGTAGACCAGCCCGAGTTTGAGTAACCGCTGGGCCTCGGACTCGAATCGGTCGAACATCTCCCGGTACAAAGCGACGTCGGCTTCCTCGAAGTTGAACTTTGAGAACTCTTCTTCGTTCTGGCGATAGACGTCGCCCCACGTCAGGTTGTCGTTCCACTTCACTTCGAAGATGGAGTTGACGTTCTGCACGAACATGGCGATTCGTTCGAGCCCGTAGGTGAGCTCGACCGGGATGAGTTTTAAGTCAATCGAGCCGCACTGCTGGAAGTAGGTGAACTGGCTGATTTCGATACCGTTCAGTTCGACCTGCCAGCCGAGACCCCACGCGCCCAAGGTGGGGGACTCCCAGTCGTCTTCGGTGAACCGGATGTCGTTTTTCTTCAGGTCGATGCCGATGGCCTCGAGGCTTTTTAAGTACAGGTCCTGGATGTCGGCGGGCGCGGGCTTGAGGATTGCCTGCAGTTGCCAGAACTGCTGCACCCGCAGCGGGTTCTGGGCGTAGCGGCCGTCGCGCGGCCGCTTGGATGGCTCGATGTAGACGGCGTTCCACGGTTTGGAGTCGAGCACGCGGATGAAGGTCGCGGGGTTGAATGTGCCGGCACCGACTTCGGAGTTGTAGGGCGAAAGCACCGCGCACCCGCGCTCGGCCCAGTAGGACTGGAGACGGAGGATGATGTCTTGGAAGGAGGTCATCTACATCAAGTTACGAGTTACGAGTTTCGAGTTACGAGTCCCGAAGGCCTCGGCCGTTAGACATTCGCAGGTCGTCATTGTCTAGAGTCCCAGGTCGGATGCGATGGCCTGCATTGCGGCGACGCAGATGGTTGTGAACTCTTCGAGCGAGAGCCCGAGTTCGGAGCAGGTCGCAATCTGCTCGCGGTTGGCGCCGGCCGCGAACTTCTTCTCTTTGTACCGGCGCAGGATGAAGACGGTGTCCACGCTCGCGAGCTTTCTCGTCGGGTGCATGAGCGCGGCGGCGACAATCAGGCCGGTAATCGGGTCAGCCGCATAGAGCGCGCGGTCGAGCTTGGACTGAATCGGCACCGCGCAGACATGGGCTTTGACCGCCTGGATGATGTCCGGTTCCACGCCTTTCTGGGTGAGTATCTCCGCGCCGACAATACCATGCTTGGCGGTGTCGTCCTTGGTCTGGTCGTAGTCAACGTCGTGGAGCAGGCCGGCAAGGCCCCACTTTTCTTCGTCCTCGCCAAGCTTGCGGGCCAGGCTGCGCAGGCACGCCTCGGTGGCAAGCATGTGCTTTAACAGGTTGCGGTTCGTCACCATGGACGTGACGAGTTCGTAGGCTTCAGTTCGCGTCATCATAACTCTTGGGGGAATTATAGGAGGCAGGAGAGACAAGTCAAAGGGAAAGGGACGAGAGGAAGCAGGGAGGAAGGGATCGCGGGATCAAGGGATCGAGTGAAGAAAGGAAGGGACGAAGTGATAGGGAGCCTTCAGCGTTTCAGACTCAGGCGGTCGAATGCCTTCTGGAGCCGTTCGATCTCACCATGGTGCGTCATGTCGAGGTGGAGCGGCGTGACCGAGATGTAGCCGGAGTAGACCGCGGCGAAATCCGAGCCTTCGGTTTCGGCAAAAGCCATCTCGCCGTCAATGGTCCAGGAAATGCCGCCGTCAGGCAGGGTTCCTTCGATGGCCATGTCTTTGTAGATGCGCTTGCCCAGCCGCGTCACCTGCACGCCTTTGATTTCACCGGCGGGGATGTTGACGTTCAAGAGCGTCTTGGGAGGCAGGATGCCGTCAAGCAGCAGAGGGACGAGCCGGCGTAGGAAACGGATGGCGACGTCGCGGTTCTGCCCGGCTTCGAGGTATGACACCGCGACCGAGGGCATGCCGAGCATCGTGCCTTCGATGGCCGCGGCGACCGTGCCGGAGTAGAGCACGTCGTCGCCGAGGTTGGGGCTGTCGTTGATGCCGGAGAAGACGAGGTCAATTTTGCGCTTCAGGATGCCGTGGTGGGAGATGAGCAGGCAGTCGGTTGGGGTGCCGTGGACCGCGAGCCAGCGCGGCCGCAGGCGCCAGACCTTGATAGGTTTGCGCAGGCTGAATGAATGGCTGGAGGCGGACTGGTTCACGGCCGGCGCGACGACCCAGACCCGGCCCAGGCCTTTCAGGCCATCGTGCAGGTCTTTCATGCCCTGGGCCTCGACGCCGTCGTCGTTGGTCAGGAGAATCAGGGGTTTCCGGTCGGTCTTGGGCATGGGTAAGTATACCCAAGGAAGTACAAAGGACAAAGTAGTAAGGACGAAGCAAAGGGGAAAGGGGAAATGGCAAAGTGCGGATGTGGAGGCTATCCGTAGGCCACGCAGACTACAGATTCTCGTTTCTGACTTGGGATTTGGGGTTTCCCGCCTCCGGCGGGCCGGCGGGGTAGCGTCAATTCTTTTGTGTAACTTCTCACGTTTGCTTACGCAGCCTTCCGGTTGACTCTGACCACGGCCTTGGGCCGGCGCTGACTCGTCCAGCGCTGTTCCGACCGCTTGTTCGCCTTCTGGAATAGCGCGCACACGATCCGGCTGCAACTCTCCCCGTTGGCAAAGCTGCACATCGGTCGAATCCGCTTCCGTAACTCCCGGAACTGTCGCTCAATCACATTCGTCGTCCGCACCTTCTTCCACAGTTCCGGTTCCGTCCGTAACACCCGCATGTGCGCCAGCAGTTCTTCAATGTCTTCTTCCAGACACGCCACCGCCTTGGGCTCCAGTCTCCGCCACTTGGCCGCCCACTGCCGGCAGCGCCGGACCGCATCTCGGTAGTTCTTCGCCTCATAGATCCGCCGCGCACCACCCAGGCATTCCTCCCGATGCTTCACCCGCACCTTGTCGGCCACGTTGCGCAGCTTGTGTACCCAGCACCGCTGCCGCGGCACCTGCGGATATACCACTTCCTGCGCCGCTTTCACCCCGCCACCACCGTCGACCGTCACCAACTCCAACTTCGCCCCCTTGATACCACGGCGGTAAAGGTCCTCAAGAAACGTCTCCCAGGCAGCTTCGCTCTCGCTCCCGGCCAGCCGGAAGTCAAGCACCTCCCGCCGCCCATCGGCACGTACCCCATATGCCACCAGCATTACCTTCTTCACGACTTTGTAGCCGCTTACCTTTACCCACACCCCGTCCAGGAACAGGAACCGATACACGTCATCAAACGTCCGCTTGTGGAACTTCCGCACCTCCGCGTCCAGCACCCGGATAATCTCTGATACCGCGCTCGCGCTGAGCCGGATACCCCAGAGCCGCTCCAACAGCTCGCCCACTTCGCGTGTACTGGCTCCGCCAAGGAACAGCGACCGGATATAGTTGTCCACCGACTTCCAGCGCCGACGATACCGCTGGAATACCTTGGTCCGCAACCCGCCCTTGCGCAGCCGCGGCACGAGTAGCTCCCGCACCATGCCGAAAGCAGTCAGCAGGTTCCGCTGGTAGTGCCCGTTGCGCTGGCCCGCTCGACGCTTCGAGCGCTTGTTCCATCTGGCGCCGACCTGGGCCGTCCGCTCAACTTCCATGAGACCTTGCAGAAACCGCTTCAGGGCATCACGCATCGGCCGTTGCACAACCTCGAGTTCATCGTCTTGGAAGAAGTCCTTGAACTCCTGCCAACGCTCCGTATATTCTCTCTTCGACAGATGCAGATAGTAGGGCTCGGGCATGGGTTTATCCTCCATGGTTTGAGAACGTTACACACACACTTCGGTCGAGCCTAAAGGATACACCCGGCCCGACCCTTTTTCACTACGCAAGTTACACACAGATAAGCATACTACCGGCCGGCGGGCCGTGTTTGACAGTCGCGGCTGCATGGCTAAAATCTGCATCCGGCCGGCGTAGCTCAGTTGGTAGAGCATCGGAATCATAATCCGAGTGTCAGGGGTTCGACTCCCTTCGCCGGCATGACCGGTCGCCGCGCGCCCGGAGGCGCGGAAGGCGACAGCCAGAAAAGTGATACTACTACTGATTCTTGAGTCGGATTGCACACGGCGGGGCCGAGAGCCCCGCTTTTGTTTATGCAGGAGGCAACATGGGTCTTGAAGAAACCAAGTCGAAATACGTCTGGATAAACGGTAAGTACGTGCCTTGGGCGGACGCGAACATCCACATCTGCTCGCACGTGATTCACTACGGCTCGGGCGTGTTTGAGGGCATCCGCTGCTACAAGACGCCGACGGGGCCGGCGATTTTCCGGCAGAAGGACCATACCGACCGGCTGTTCAATTCGGCGAAAATCTACCGGATGGACATACCGTTCACCAAAGACCAGGTGAACCAGGCGATGGTTGACCTCATTCGGAAGAACGAGCTGGAGGAATGCTACGTGCGCCCGATTGTCTATCGCGGGTACCACGAACTCGGCGTGAATCCGTTCGGCTGCCCGGTGGACGTCGCGCTCATCACGTGGTTCTGGGGCAAGTACCTCGGGCCCGAGGCGCTCGAACAGGGCGTGGACGTGATGGTCTCATCGTGGAACCGGATGGCACCGAACACGTTCCCCGCAATGGCGAAGACCTGCGCCAACTACATGAACTCGCAGCTCATCAAGATGGAAGCCATCAAGTACGGTTTCGTCGAGGGCATCGCGCTCGACGTCAACGGCTTCCTGAGTGAGGGCTCGGGAGAGAACCTGTTCATCGTCAAGGACGGGGTCATCCACACGCCGCCGCTGCACGCGACCGTCCTGCCCGGTATCACCCGCGCGACCGTCATCACGCTGGCGCGCGAGCTCGGTTACACCGTCATCGAGACAATGATGCTGCGCGAGTTCCTCTATATCGCGGACGAGGTTTTCTTCACCGGCAGCGCGGCCGAGGTCACGCCGATTCGTTCGGTAGACAAGATCACCGTCGGGGCGGGCAAGTGCGGGCCGATTACCAAGCGGCTGCAGCAGGCGTTCTTCGCCGTCATCGACGGTACGAACCCGGACAAGCACGACTGGCTGACGTTCGTTAAGTAACGAGAGGCAAGTTACGGGTTACGAGTTACGGGTTACGAGTTACGAGTTGCGAGTTACGAGTGACGAGAGGCGCGACCGGCGGTGGATGTGAGGATTGCGCTGGGGGCGGACCATCGAGGGTTTGCGCTTAAGGAAGAGCTGAAGGCCTGGCTCGCGGCGCGGGGTCACGAGGTGATCGACTGCGGGACCGATAGCGCAGAGCGAGTTGATTACCCGGACCACGCTTTTAAGGTCGCGGGCGCGGTGCAGGCACGCAAGGCCGAACGCGGCATCCTCATTTGCTCGACCGGCATCGGCATGTCCATCGCCGCCAATCGCTTTCCGAAAGTCCGGGCCGCGCTCTGTTCGAGCGCGCTCCTCGCCCGGCTGTCACGCGAGCACAACGACGCGAACGTGCTATGTCTCGGCGCGGACTTTGTGTCCGGGGCCGAGGCCCGGCGGATTGTTGGTGCATGGCTTAAGGCCGGGTTCGCCGGCGGCCGGCATGCGCAACGAATCCGAAAGCTCGGACTAGTCGGACGAGTCTGACCGGTCGGACGCGTCCGACCGGCCTCGCTACAAGTGGCCGGAGAGCGAGAGCGTTACGAGGATGCTCGCGACCGGGATGCCGATGGCGCTCAGTATTGTAACGTAGTCCTGCCACCATTTGATGCCCAGCCGCGGCATCATCACGACATCGCCCGATTCCACAACCGGGTTCGTCCGGATAGAAATGCGCCTGCCCGCCCGCAGCACGTAGGCAACCCGCGAGTCCGCGTAGTTGGTCGGGCCACCGGCCTGGCCGATGTAGTCGCCGGCCCGCAGGTTCGGGCCGAACGTGAACGAGCCCGGCTTGCTGACTTCGCCCTCGACGTAGACGAGCGTGTTGATGGGCGGGATGACCATGATGTCGGTGTTCATCATTTCGAGGTTGCCGGACGAGTCTCGCTCAAAGATGATGCGGCGGAGGTCAACCGCAATCTTCTTACGCGCTCCACCGCCTCCCACGACCAGCCGCTCGATGTAGCTGTTGGACAGGTCGGCCCACGGAGTTATCCCGCCGGCCTTGGAAATCATGTCGAACACCCGCTCGCCCGGCTTGAGTTCGTAAATGCCCTCGCTCACCCGTTCTTTGTCCGTGGTCAAAGCCGAAATGCGCAACCGGTACTCGCCCCGTCCGAACACCGCCCCCTTCACCGTCACCAGTCCTTCCACGGCTGGGACCTGGATGACGTCGCCGGACTCGACGAACGGGTTGGCCAGCAGGTCGCCGCTGGTCTCGAACCGTTCGATGTCCACTATCGATTTGACCACGCCGTTGCGGATGAGCCGGATGCGCGTCTTTGACCCGAGCGGCGACAGGCCGCCGGCCCGGGCGACTACCTGTGATACCCGCTCGACCGGCGACGCGTTGTACGCGCCCGGGTACTGAACCTCGCCGGTTAGAAACACGATGCCGGAACGCAGGCCGGTCAGGGTGAGTTTGACCGTGACCACCCGGAAGTAACGGAGCATCGTGGCGGTCAGGGTGTCCTGCGCCTGCGCCAGGGTCAGACCTGAAACCGAGACCACGTCGACCACTTCCAGCTTCGGGATGCTGACGTTGATCTTGCCCTCGTAGGTAATCCACGCGTCGTATGAGTAGGTAACGCTGCCCTGGACCGTCACCAGCAGCCGGTCCCCGGGCATCAGCACGTACTTGTCCGAGATAATCGGGCTCTCGACGCCGACCAGCGAGGAGATGGGCGACTGGGCGAGCCCGAGCGCGCTCGCCGACGGCATGCTGGCGCCCGGGGCTTCCTGGCCCGGGATAACCGACACCGTCGCGAGGAGAGCCAGAACGAGAACGAAGAACGAAGAACGAAAAACGAACGTCGGACGAACGGATATCAGAGGACTTTTCACGGGGCCATTCTAGGGAGTGCGTGGCTGACTGTCAAATCAGAGCTGGGACCCCAAACCCGATATTGAAGGCCACGAAGCCACAAGAGACACGAAACGGAAGGAGTGAAACCACTGATGAACACAGATGAACACAGATTGAGTTCCGGACCCGGCCCAGACTCCGTGACAGAAATGGACGCCACGAAACAGGATGAAGCGGAGCATTGTTCCTTCTTACCCATCAGTTTCGTGGCCTGTTTTCGTGGCTCCGATGTCGGTTTCAGGGTGGGGACCGGGTCCGCGGGCTGTCAGTTGGACGAGCGCGCTGGCGAGCTTGACTGCACCCGCGGACAGCGCCGCGGTGCCGATGCCGAAGGCCGGTACGAGGACAAGTGCGGTCAGAATCCCGCCGAGGCTGCCACCGGCAAGGTCGAGCGCGGTCAGGATGCCTGCCGATTGACGAATGACGATTGGCGAGTGACGATTGGCTGCCGCGGCGCTACCGGCAACGGCGAATTGATATCCGAGGCACGCGCCGGCGAGGCAGTTGGTGAGCAGGAACGCGGCAGCCGGGCCGCCGTGCATGAGAAGCACAGTGGCGGCAGCGCATACGGCAAGGACGAGGTCGGCAACGAGGAAAGGATGAAGGCGGAAGGATGAAGGATGAATCGAGAGGGTCCGGGTGCCGAGGATGCCGCCGAGGACGGTGCCGAGCATGAACGCCGCGACCAGCAGCGCCACGCCCGAGTAGACCGAGCCGAAACGGACCTGCCAGGCAAAGAGCAGCAACGATGATACCGCCGCGCCCGAGAAGCCTGAGGTTAGAATCGCGAAGCCGCGGCTGAACTGTCCGACCGGGGCCGCTGAGGCCGACGGGCGGCCACGGGAGCGCGCGCCGGCGAGGCCGACAATCAGGAGCACCGCGCCGAGCAACAGCAACAGGTGCGGTGAGAGGCTGCCCAGCCGCGCGTAAAGCACTCCGAACGCCGGCGACACGAGCCGGTTCTCCCGCACCATGTTCAGGAACAGCTCGCGCGGATAAGCGGCGGAGGAGGTTCTTGGTTCCGGGTTCTGGGTTCCTGGTTGCAGGGCTGATGAGAAGGACTGCTGGCGGAACGGGTCGAGCAGGCCGGCGAGGTAGCTCGAGTCGAGGAGCCTCGGCGGCTCAGAGAGTCCGGCAAGGCGCGAGAGTAGTGTCTCGGTCGCGACGTGCAGCGGCCGGTCGGATGCGAGCAGGAGCGGGAAATCAACCGCCAG
>CAIVTL010000022.1 GCA_903908785.1 Caldifarciminota bacterium
AGGTGCAGGGCACGTCCGGTTTGAAACCTTTCTGCGGGCATGACAACTCCGGGCCGACCGATGCCTGCGTGGTAATGCCGGTCCGGGGCTCGCCGCGCGGGGTGGTGGTGGCGTGCGGCCTGTCTCCGCGCTACGGTCTGATTGACCCGTACTGGATGGCAGCATCGGCGATTGACGAGGCGCTGCGCAACTGCGTCGCGGTCGGCGCCGACATCGAACGAATCGCGCTCCTCGACAACTTCTGCTGGGGCAGCCCGGACCGGCCGGACCAGCTTGCCGGGCTGGTGCGCGCGGCCGAGGCGTGCTACGACATCGGGAAGAAGTACCGCGTGCCCTTCATCTCCGGCAAGGACTCGCTCTACAACGAGTTCAAGAACGAATCCGGCGACTCGCTGCCGATTCCCCCGACCCTGCTCATCTCCGCGGTCGGAATTATCCCGGACGCGACACAGACCACTACGTCCGACTTCAAGGTTGCGGGCTCTCTCATCTACCTGGTCGGTGAGACCTTCGAGGAACTTGGCGGCAGCGAGTACTTCCGTCGGAACCAGGGCCTGGGACGAGAGGTGCCGAAGGTCGATGCGTCGCGCGGACGCAGAACCATGGTCGCGGTCGGGACTGCCATCCGCCAGCGGATTGTGACCGCCTGTCATGACCTCTCGGACGGCGGCCTGGGTATCGCGCTGACCGAGATGTGTTTCGCGGGCGCAATCGGAGCCCGGATTGCATTGAACAAGGTCCCCGGCAGCCAGAGGTTCAAGCGCGACGACTTCCTGCTCTTCAGCGAGTCGAACAGCCGGTTCCTCTGCGAGGTCCCGCCCTGGAAGCGGAGCGCCTTTGAGAGCCTGACCGCAGGCCTGCGGGTTCCGGCCCGGGCGATTGGTCGAACCGTGAAAGGCTCGGAACTGCAGGTCACGGGCTTGAGAGGGGATCTGGTCGTGAAGCTCAGTCTGGGCGAGGCCGAAACCGCCTGGCGAAGGGCGCTTACCCGCCGGCTCTAGAGTTCGATTGCCTGGACCGCGGTCCGGCCCGTCTCCACCAGAAAAGGTATCAGTTCGGCGAACGGCTTCTTGTGTCGGTGGTACAGGAAGCGGACGACCATTGACAGGTTAACGCCGCTGAGCACGGCGACGCGTGAGTGATTGCGTTTGACCTCAAGCCCGGCGTTGGCGCAACTCGAGCCGAACATGTCCGCAAAGATCACCACGTCGCCCGCGGGAAAGCCGCTGATCGTTTGCTCGAGTCTGGCCTGGAGTGCGGCGACGGGGCATTCGAGGTTGGAGAGCGCGGTGACGCCCCCGGCGTCCGGCACGATGGCCTGGGCGGATTCCAGCAGGGCACGCGGCAGGTCGCCCTGACCGATGATGACGGCGTAGACCATCAGTTAGTGGCCCGCGCTACTCCGGATCATCGGCGATGAAAGGATCGATCATCGGTGACTTGCTCATAACCGTGGTCAGCGCGTCGTCGAAGACTTTAGCCGGGTGATACCCGAAGACTTTGAGAATGTGGTTTTTGGCAATCACCTCGAGGACCAGCGCCAGGTTTTTGCCCGGTATCACCGGGATGGTGACTCGCGGTATCCGGACGCCGAGGATGTCGGTCAGTTTTTCCTCGATGCCGGTCCGCTCGTAGTCCATGCCCTGCTTCCACTGCACGAGCTTGACCTCAACCTCGATCCGCTTCTGAATGCGGATGGCGCGCACGCCGTACAGGCTGTATACGTCGACGATGCCGACGCCGCGAATCTCGATGTGGTGCGCCAGCTCCGACGCGCGGGCCGCGGAATAGCCCATGACGATGCCGGTGCCCCGGCGTAGCACTTTGACCAGGTCGTCGGCAATCAGGCGGTGCCCCCGGTCAACCAGGTCCAGGGCGCACTCGGACTTGCCGATGCCGGAGTCGCCGGTGATGAGCAGGCCGACGCCGAATACGTCGACCAGTTCGCCGTTGACGAAGTCCAGGGCCGCCAGCCGATAGTCGATAAAGGCAGAGAGCGCGTGGATGAACGGCGTTGTGTCCATCGGCGTGAGCAGGACCGGCACGCTGAACTCCTCGGCCTCGGTCTTCCAGAGCACGGGCAGGCTCAGTCCTTTGGTGACGATGACGCAGGGGGGGCGCAACGAGAACAACCGGTGCACCGCTTCGTGCTGCTGCTCCGGGGTCATGGTCGCGAGATAGGAGAGTTCGGTATTGCCGACGATCTGGATTCGCTCCCGCAGGAACACGGCGGTGTACCCGGCCAGCGCCATCCCCGGCCGGTTGATGTCGCTGGTGGCGATGAGGTTGGCGGCAAGCCCGCGCTTGCCCGCCTGTACCTTCAGCCCCCACTCTTCGCGTTTCTCGTCGGCCAGGGCCGCGACGGTAAGGGACTTGGCTTCAGCGTCCATCTACTCAGGCGTCGGGTCGGTGTGTCGTTTTCGGTCCTGGAACTTGCCCTGCTGGCGGTGGAGTTGGGCGACGAGCTTGTCAATGACGTCATTGACCGCGATGTACATGTCCTTGCCCTCGCCCTTGGCCGTGAGGACGCAGTGGCTCAGGTGGATTTTGCCCTCGGCGACGTCTTTGACGCCTTCTTTCAGGAGGACAATTTCGCCCCCGTTGATGTGGTTGTTGAAGTGGTCGAGTTTCTTCATCTTCTCGTCCACGTGGGCTTTCAGGTACGGGGTGATTTCGAAATGGCGTCCAGTCAGTGTCAGGTTCATGAATTCCTCCATTTGATAACTATGTCTATCATAGGGAACCAGGCTCGCCGGTCAAGCCCTTCATAGTTCGCGCCGGCCTTCGAGTGCGCGCTGAATCGTTTCGGTGTCGGCCAAATCCAGGTCGGAGCCGACCGGCAGACCGCGCGCGATCCGGGTGACGCGCACGCCGGTGGCTTTGAGCTGGCGGGCGACGTAGATGGCCGTCGCTTCGCCCTCGGTAGTCGGGTTGGTGGCGATAATCACCTCACGAACCCCGCCTGCGGCCCGCGCCAGTAGTTCCTTCACGTGCAGGTCGTCCGGCCCCACGTTGTCAATCGGCGACAGAATCCCGCCCAGCACGTGGTAGGCCCCGCGGTGTTGGCCGGATTGTTCGAGGGTGAGTACATCGGCCGGTTCCTCGACCACGCAGACAATTGAGTGGTCGCGGCTCGGGTCGGAGCAGACGTCGCACTGCTGCTCTTCGGTCAGGCTGAAGCAGACCGGGCAGGGCCGCAGCTTGGAACTGGCCTCGACGATTGAATCCGCCATCTCCCGGGCGACGTCCGGCTGCTTAAGCAGATAGAAGGCGATGCGCTGGGCGGTCTTGCGGCCGATTCCGGGCAGCTTGACCAGCGCGACCACGAGCTGTTCGAGGGAGCGCTTCAATCCCGTTCCTTCTCATCAACGTCGCCGAGAATCCGGCTGACCCGCTCCCGGGTCGGGTCCGGTCCGGGCTTCTTCGTCACGTGGATTACCAGCTTCGTCGGACGGCCCGTGACTTCGGTCAATGTCGCAGTCAGGAGTTTGGCGTTGTCCTCGAGCTTCTCGGCTGCGGCCTTCTGCTTCGCGGGCAGGGAGATGGTCAGGGTGTCGTCCTGGAGCGAGACCGGCGCGGCCAGTTCCAGGAAGCCGGCCAGCATCGGTCGGTGGGCGTTTGTGCGCAGCCGCAGCTCGGTCCATAGCGTACCCATGGTCATCGGTCGGTCCCCGGCAACTGGCGGTGGGGGATCGGGGATCGGGGTTCGGGGTTCGGGGTTCGGTCTCTGGTCCCTGGCCCCTGGTCCCTGGTTGTGGGGACCGGAACGTCCGGAAGCCAGCTCCAGCGACATGACCTCAAGCAGCACCCGGGGATACTGCGTCGCGCCGGCCTGGGATTCGTAGCCGGTAATAGCGGAGAGAATCCGGAGCAGGTCGCCGCGACCGAAGGACCTGGCCTGACGCGTCATTCGCTCGACTTCCTCCGGCAGCAGGCTC
>CAIVTL010000023.1 GCA_903908785.1 Caldifarciminota bacterium
CTCGCACTTGTACCCTTTGAGCAGGAACGCGTACCATGAATGGTCGATCCGGACGTCCACCAGGTCGGTCCCGCCTTTGACCTTCTTGTTTGACGGGCCGAGCGGCACATCACACTTCTGGCTCCACGAATCCCCCTGCATGTCGTACCGCCAGAAGCCTTGCGTGTTGTTTCCCTTCGTAGCCCACGCGTACCGTCCGCCGTCCGAGCAGGCAGCGCCGCCTTTACCCGGCTTCTTTGCTTCCCTGCCGTCCGGTATCGGAGCACGCCGATGCCAGGAATCGCCAGTCGGGAAGTAGCCGGACACGTCGCCGACCTTGTTCCCGGACGCGGCGAGCGCCCCGGACCCGGCCGGAACCAGCCAGCCTCCATCCTTGACACCCTTGAGCCCGGGCACGCTCGCGAGCTCGGTCCATTTCGTGGCCGAGTGCCCGGTCCCGAACCAATCGACCTTGAAGTTCGGGTCGTTGTCGTAGTTCTCACCCCAGCGGTTCCCGAATCCGCCGCTAACGGTGACGCGCCCAACTCCGCTCGGCTTCGCGATGTTGTACGGAGCGGAACCGTAGAAGCTGATGGTGTGCGTGTTGAAGTACTGGTCACCTTCGATATTAAGCATCGGCCCGGCCCCGCTGCCGACGAAGGTACACCCGATGAAGCAGTGGATCGTGTCAACGAAGGCGCCGGGCATCACCCTGATTCCGTTGTCATCCATGCCCGAGAACCGGGTCCACATCGCCCCGACTTTCGCGCCCGGTGAAACGGTGAAGCTGTACGGGTGCAGTGGGCTCGCCGCAGCCAGCACCGCCAGCTTCTCGCTGTCGCCTTCGGGGAAGAACTTCCCCGTCCCGGTCACCTCGACCGCACCGGCGGCGCCGGCAGTTCCGAGGGTGAGGTCGGACCATGAGTCGAAGCCGAACTCACCGCCGAAGACCTGCACCTCGGACGCGACCGAAAACCCGTAGTCTGCCGACACCCACACGCCGCCGTAAGGTCCGGTCTTGGTCACTCGCACCGTATCGAAACTCGCGTGCGAGCTGAAATACATTTCGCAGTCGTAGTCGCCATCTATGTGGAGCGTGCTGCCGGGGCCCGATGAAAACTCGCCGTCGGTGTAGAAACCGTCTCCGAGCCGGATGTAACCGTTGTTGACTCCCCGGTCTCCGATTTCCAGCTCGGCACGCGGGCCGAGGTCAATTGTGTCGGTATTGGTCAGCGTGTCGACGGAGAGGTCGCAGGACAACGAACACCGAAACACGGCCTCGTTGATGAGATTCTCCGCGGAGAAGTAGCCGTCGGCCCGCAGGGTCCCGCGGTTCACCACCCGGCCGTCATCACACCCCGACTCCTCAAGAACCCGCAGCAGGCCTCCGGCGTCGTTGACCAGTATGGGTATGTGAATATTCCCAATCGCATAGGCTTCCACGTCGTACGTGACGAAAGTGCCGGAGTTGTAGAGCGAGTCGCGGTTCTCGCAGTAGCCTGCGAACAACGTTCCACGGTTCAGGAACGTACCGCTGTTGTACACTTCGTCGTAGACGTAGAAGCGGGCGCCGGCATTATTGACGAACATCCCGGTGGTGTCATTGCCGAAGGTATACAGGCTGCACCTGCCTGCATTCGTGAAGCTGCCCCAGTTCGAGACATCCGGTTCACTCAGGCTTCCATTTACTGTCATCTCACCGTAGTTCTCCAGCACCCCCACGTCCGCGTTCGAACCCAGGGTCGCGGTGCCGTAGTTGAACATATCTCCGACCGAGAGGAAGCCGGAACTCGTGAAGGTACCGCGGTTGTGGAGTTCGTTCACTTCATCGAGGCTCAGGTTGTTGGTCAGAGTCCCGTAGTTGACCAGCGAGTCGCCAAGGTAGAAGTGGCCGTTGTTCGTAAGCGTGCCCCGGTTGACCAGGTAATAGTCGCCGAAGAACGAGTCTCCGGCGACAATGGTCAGGGATGCGCCGGATTGAATCTGCAGACTCCGACATTTGTATGCGGTGGCGCTGTTCGTCGTGGGGTAGCGTGGGCAGCCGGTGGGAATGATGACGTCGTTTGAGCTGATGGGAATGACGTTGTCACTCCAGTTGGCAGCGTTGTTCCAGTTGACGTCGGAACTGCCGGTCCATGTTCCCGGCGTGTCGGTCAGCGGACCCGTGGTGTTGCCGGCCAGCGCGACAGCGACCGAAGCCAGCACAAAGAGCACAAACGTGAACGGCCTGTTTCGAGCAGTCATCTCGCCTCCTGGTTTGAAACCAAACATCGCCTACACGGGCAGCGTCTGTTACGTTCGGAACGCGGCCAGCCTCCCCGGCCGGTCCGGTCGCTGCCCCTATGCTCTAGGTCGAAACCCGACTCGGGAGAATACTGTTGTCGGCATGTCCTGTCAACCTCTATCTGCGGCAGGGATTCCCGGGCCCCGGCCAAGAGACTGAAGAAGGCTCTGCCCCGCCCGGGGCCGAATCGGACTACCGGACTAGCGCTCGATGACGAACCTTGCACCGGCGCGGTCGAGGCGGGCAACGTAGACCCCTACAGGGAGAGATGAAGTGCGAAGTATGAAGGATGAAGCAGGAACCGGTTGTGAGAGAACGAGGCGGCCGGAGGCGTCGAAGACGCGCAGGACGAGTTGCGAGTTGCGAGTTGCGAGTTGCGGGAGGCGAATCCGCGCCATTCCTCTGCACGGGTTCGGAAAGACGAGCAGCGCGGGAGGTGGTTGAGGAAGTCTCTCCTGTCGACTCACTCCTATCTGAGGTGTCCATTCGTAGTGAAGACCGAGGTCGAAGATACCCACGTCGGGAAGCGTGTCGGTGCGCGTGGTCCAGAGATGGAGAAGCGAGTCGAGGTTCAAGGGCGCGGTCGCAAGGAGGGTGTCGCCGGCATCGAGACAAGGACTGTTTTCGGTCTGGCCCGAGGCAATCTGGCTCAGGTAGTAGTCCCCGCGCAGGCCGGTGACAAAGAGCGGGTCCTCGGTCAGGGCATGCGGGCCCGGATTGCAGGCGTAGTAGTTGGCCGGGGTGTTCGACCAGACGTCGTTGTAGTCCAGGACCGCGGTATCGTGGAGCGTGTCAACATAGGCGGCGACGCCGCCGCCCATCGGCGCGACGCCTTCGGTCCGGTTCTGCACGATGATGTTGTTCTTCAAGACCGTTGTCCATGGCTGGTTCAGGTAGACCGCGCCGCCTGAGGCGATTGCCGTGGAGCAGACGTTGGCCACAAAGGTGTTGTTCACGATGTAGGCCGAGCAGTTGTCCTGGTACAACCCGCCACCCCAGGCAGCGCCACCAGTGGTCGTCCCCACGCGGTTCCCGAGGAACAGGTTCGAGAACACGACCGGGCTGCCGCCGGCAAGGCAGAGTCCGCCGCCGTACCAGAATCCACCCGCGCCGCCCAACGCTGCGTTCTCCATGAACACGTTCTGATAGAAGACCCCGGAACCGGCGCAGTAGACACCCGGGCCGTAGCGCCAGGCCCCGCCACCGAGGTTGGCAATGGTGTCCCCGACAACGAGGTTGTGATGGAACACGGGCGCGCCCGACGCGTATACGCCCGCGCCGTAACCGTACGCGACCAGCCGGTTGTTGACTATGCGGTTGTGGCAGATGACCGGCGATCCCGAGCAGCGGATTCCCGCGCCGCGAGAACCCGGTGCCGCCTGCTCGCCGCGGGAAATGGTGAACCCGCAGAGCACGGTCGCATTGGTATACTCCATCGCGTCCATCGTGACCACGAGCAGCTTGTGGAGGCCGTCCATCACGGTGGAGTCAGGGCCGGATTCGCTCAGCAGCGTAATCCCATCGCGCGCGGGCCACTCCGGCCATTCGATGTAGGTGCCGGCCGCGACCAGCACCGTATCGCCGGACAAGGCCGCATTGAGCCCGGCCTGAATTGTCGGCTGCTGCGAGGGCACGCGGATTACCGCGGCCAGGCCAAGACCAGAAAGGGGGGCGGCGGTGTGACCGGGATGATGCGGACGCCCGGCATCTGGGCGGTCATCGGGAAGAGGGCGTTCGCGATCTGCGCGGTCGTGCGTTTGCGCTCGCTCCACGGCTTGGTCACCAAGCCCGCAAATCCGAATGTGGGA